>NZ_JAKOAV010000027.1 GCF_029478095.1 Pelotomaculum isophthalicicum JI
ATGCATTACTGTAAAATCAAACAACCGACAAGCGGTGTCCGGATGCCTCCGGAATCACTGTCCGGATGTTTCCGGAACGGTGTCCGGATGTTCCCGGATTCGCTGTCCGGATAAACCGGAATACGCACTTAGGTTTGCGTGGTGAAGAGATTCCCTTGGAATGCAGGATTCTTGCTGTTGTCGATGCTTATGACGCTATGACCAGTGATCGCCCTTATAGAAAAGCTATGAATCAAGGGGAAGCCATCGCTGAGTTAAGAAGGTGTTCCGGCACTCAATTTGACCCGCATATTGTACAAAATTTTTTGGAAATGTTGGAAACCGGTTAAATTAAAACTGAAGTGCCTCTTGTAACACGTGAGCATATAAATTATTAATTACCATTTCACGTTCAACAAATTAATGCCAATTTCCACTAATCACCAAAGGAAAATCATTAATGATGTCGTATTTATTTAAAACTAATTGTTTAAATAATTTAATTAACTTTTCTAATTGTCCAGTTAGGTTTTTTATAATCAACTGGACAACATGTTTTTTGGAGAGATTTATCGAATTTTGTCAAAAAAGAGTATCAAAACATCATCTGAGGTGAACATAATGGATGACACTATTAAAACTCAAGAACAGCTAATTAATGAGTTAGTTGAACTGCGCAAACAACTTTCCGAATCAAGAAAATTAATCAATGGCTTGGAAACAGAATTAAACAAAGAAAAGCAACTCAATAACCACCAGCAATTTTTAGATGTAGTAGAAGAGGAAGTAATAGAGTACCGCAACCACCTTGAGGAACTGGTAAAACAGCGTACCATTGAACTAACAACAACAAATGAACGTCTTCAACAGGAAATTATAGAACGAAAACAGGTAGAGGAAGCTTTACGAGAGAGCGAAGAGCGTTACCGGCAACTGGTAGAACTTTCACCCGATGCTATAATCATTCACACTGAAGGCATAATTAGCTTTTCTAACAAAGTGGGAGCAGAGCTTGTCGGTGCAAAGAGTACCAACGAACTTATTGGAAAATCCGTGATGGATTTTATTCATCCGGACTATAGAGAAACTGCTCAGGAACGATGGAGGCAAATAAAGGATAAAGGAGTAACTTTACCTTTTTCTGAAGGGAAGTTAATTAATTCTAATGGGGATGATGTGCATATCGAATCAGCTATAACTCCTATTTCATTCCATGGTGGTAAGTTGTCAGTGCAGATAGTCACTCGTGATATCACTGAGCGCAAGCGGGCAGAGAAAGCGCTAAAAGAATCTCATAATAGATTTGTGACAGTGTTAGATAGCCTTGACGCAGGAGTTTATGTTGCAGATATGGAGACCTATGAGATTCTTTTTACCAATGAGTATACTAGAGAATATTTGGGTGCTGCTGAGGGAGAAATCTGTTGGCAATCTATTCAAACTGGACAATCCGGACCATGTGATTTCTGTAATAATAAGTCGCTCACCAATGAATGTGAATCCACTGGTATATATAAATGGGAAGTTCAAAACACACGCAACGGGAAATGGTATGAATGTCGTGACCGCGTAATCCGATGGATAGATGGCAGAATGGTTAAACTAGAAATTGCTACAGACATTACCGAGCGCAAACAACAAAAGGAATTAATTGAGGCTGAACGAAAAAGGCTTTTCACTCTATTGGACAGTCTACCAGCTTATGTCTGTCTTATTGCTCCGGATTATTCAATTCCCTTTGCCAATCGTTATTTTCAAGGTCGTTTTGGTAAACCGGACGGAAGGACTTGTTTCGAGATTTACCGCAATATAAATGTACCTTGTAAGGGATGTCAGACTTTTAATGTTTTTGATACAAATGCACCTAAAGAGTGGGAATTGACCAGTCTTGACGGAGATACTTATCAGATATATGATTACCCATTCACCGATATTGACGGTTCCCCTTTAGTACTCGAATTGGGCATTGATATTACCAAGCGCAAACAGGCTGAGAATTTGTTCAAAACTTTAACCAATAGTTCGCCGGTTGGTATCTATATTTTACAAAACGGAAAGTTCCAGTTCGTTAATCCCCGATTCCAAAAATATACCGATTACAGTGACGAAGAATTGATCGGTATGTATTCTTTGGAATTGGTCATTACTGATGACAGAAAAACAGTCAGGGAAAATGCCATTAAGATGCTAAAAGGAAAACGTTACGGACCTTATGTTTATAGAATCTTAAGAAAAGATGGGAAAACAAGATGGATCATGGAGACGGTTGCCCCTATTCAGTATTATGGAAAACCCGCAATACTTGCAAACTGTCTTGATATCACATGGCACAAACGAACTGAAAGGATGTTACGTTTGTCAAAGGAACGTTTCTCCAAGGCTTTTAATGCTGGTCCAAACCCAATGGCTATCAATGTTCTCTCAGATGGACGGTATATTGATGTAAACAACAGTTTTATTAACGTTTTCGGTTTTTCACGACAGGAAATTATCGGCCGTACAACAATAGATTTGAATGTTTATGCGAATCCAGAGGATCGTGCTAAAATAGTGGATTTGGTTCTGGAACATGGAGTTATTCATAACCTGGAACTAAACTTCCGTATTAAATCAGGTGAAATTCGAATGGGATTGTTATCAGCGGATACCATTGAGCTGAGTGGAAAGCAATGCATTCTTGTCACAATAAACGATATAACAGAGCGCAAGCAGGTTGAAAAAGAAATGGCCCGCTTAGAACGTCTGAATCTGGTTGGGGAAATGGCTGCAGGAATTGGCCACGAAATCAGAAATCCCATGACCACCGTGCGTGGTTTCCTTCAAATGCTGAGCAGTAAGAAGGAAAATGTTAATCACAAATACTTTGGTCTTATGATCGAGGAACTTGATCGGGCAAATTCAATTATTACCGAGTACCTTTCGATAGCCAAGAACAAACCGGTTGATTTAAAATTAATGAACCTCAATCAGTTGGTACAAACTCTATTTCCGTTAATTCAGGCAGATGCCATTAACGCTGACAAATATATAGAAGTGAAACTGGCGGAAATTCCGGACCTGCTTTTGGATGAAAAAGAAATTCGCCAACTAATTCTCAACCTTGTCCGCAACGGGCTTGAAGCAATGTCACCTGGTGGAAAATTGCTCATAAAAACGTTCATCGATGGTGATACTGTTATTTTATCAGTGCAGGATCATGGTTCCGGAATCAAGACTGAAGTACTTGAAAAGATCGGTACTCCCTTTTTCACAACTAAAGATACCGGTACTGGTTTGGGTCTTGCCGTTTGCTACAGCATCGCTGACAGACATAATGCTACTATAGATATCGAAACTGGACCTAGCGGTACTACCTTTTTTATACGATTTGGGGCTGTTATTGGTTAATAGTACGATGCTACCTTGAAACGATTTTTTTTATAAGATATAATCACAGCATATATGAATTAAATGGAGGTAAATAACAGTGACATTCGAAATTTATAAACCACGTGGTGAAAGAGCTAAAAAACAAGCTCTAGTTTCACTTTCAAAAAACTCAATTGTTATAAACAAAGTAGCAAGAGAAAAATTTAACGTTGATAAAATTGAATTGGCATATGACCGTGACACTAACATTATCCGGATCTCGGCATCAGAAAGCGGACAAACGATCAAAAAAACGAAAGTATTTGCAAGGGGATTTTTCAACTACTTCAATATTAATAAAACAGGGAAGTTTCCCGCTGAGTATAATACTGATCAAAACGCTCTCTATGTGGACCTCAAGAAAAGCCAGCGATAATATGTAAGAAGCGCTTCCGCGAGACAAGCTAGAAATCCCATCACTAATATTTGCTAAAAGCAAGAAACCTTCCCGAATAAGAGGAAGGTTTCCTTCCAGAACAATCTATGATTAGCAATTGATTTGCAAAACAGGGTTTTGGCTAATCACCAAAACCCTAAACTTGGTGGGCGATGACGGGCTTGAACCGCCGACATCCTGCTTGTAAGGCAGGCGCTCTCCCAGCTGAGCTAATCGCCCTTACTATTTATTTGGTGGGCCCACCAGGATTCGAACCTGGAACCAGCCGGTTATGAGCCGGATGCTCTACCGTTGAGCTATGGGCCCAAAAAATGGCTCCCCGAGTAGGATTCGAACCTACAACCTACCGGTTAACAGCCGGTTGCTCTACCGTTGAGCTATCGAGGAACATCGGTAGTTAACATTATACGATATTTTGTGCTGTCCGTCAACATATTGCTAACGATAATTTAATCAAGATAATCTTTCAGTTTCTTACTCCGGCTGGGGTGGCGCAGTTTACGCAAGGTCTTGGCTTCAATTTGCCTGATACGTTCACGCGTTACACCAAACTTTTGGCCTACTTCTTCAAGAGTGCGCGCACGTCCGTCATCAAGCCCAAAGCGCAAGCGCAACACTCTCTGTTCGCGGTCAGTCAGCGTCTTCAGCACCTCGTCCAATTGTTCACGCAAAAGGGTAAACGATGCTTCCTCGGCAGGCGCTCTTGCCTCGTGATCTTCAATAAAATCACCCAGATGGGAATCCTCTTCTTCCCCAATAGGCGTTTCCAGCGATACCGGCTCCTGGGCAATCTTAATAATTTCCCGCACCTTGTCCTCGGAAATATTCATTTCCTTGGCAATTTCCTCCGGGCTTGGATCACGCCCCAATTCTTGTAATAACTGTCTTGACACCCTTATTAATTTATTGATCGTTTCAACCATATGAACAGGTATTCTGATGGTTCTGGCTTGATCAGCGATCGCCCTGGTTATAGCCTGACGAATCCACCAGGTAGCGTAAGTGCTGAATTTATATCCTTTACGGTAATCAAATTTTTCCACCGCTTTAATTAAACCCAGATTGCCTTCCTGAATCAAATCCAGGAATAACATGCCTCTACCCACGTAGCGTTTCGCGATGCTGACGACCAGCCTCAAGTTGGCTTCCGCCAACCGGCGTTTCGCTTCTTCATCTCCATTTTCCATGCGCTTGGCAAGCTCAACTTCCTCTTCGGACGTCAAAAGCGGAACACGGCCAATCTCCTTGAGATACATACGAACAGGATCATCGATTCCGACACCTTCAGGAACCGAAAGATCAACTTCCACTTCTTCGGGAGGGGATTCCATTACAGCGCCATCAAGCGAGTCCAGTTCCGGCGTTTCAGCGACAACTTCTATGCCCATATTAGCTAGTTTTACGTAAAATTCATCCATTTGCTCGGGAGACAGATCAGTTTCCTGGAGGCCGTCCATAATCTCATTGTAGGTCAATACACCACGTTTTTTGCCTTTCTCAATTAGCTCCTTTATGCACTCATTCTTAATTTCGTCTCTCAGCGCCTTCACTCCCCTCTCTAGGGTGCTTCCAAGTATCTGTCTTTAAAAATTGCTGATATTCTTGCAACAAATTATCAACGCGATCATGATTGCCTACCCGTTCAGCCTCAGAAATTCCCCTTAAAATTATATACTCACGCCATAGATGACCGTACAATTCATGGTCCCCTGACCTTTCCGCGTCACCTATCTCCTTTATGAGTGTCTCCCTGCGCTCTTGCCTGTTGCAACGATGAATTGACTCTAAATAGTCCTTCATTATCTGAGCCCGGTTTTCACCGGGGATATCATGGGTTAGAAATTGACTCAACAAGGTTTGTTCATCATCCTTAAGATGATTAAAAATTTTAGCCGGCTGGTAATACGGCTCTTTTAATATCATTAAAAATTGTTTAAATATATTTTTATGACTCGTGTTTCTAAAAGGTTCCTCTCCGAGCTCTGAAAAAATAATTTCCACTATAGACGGATCTTCCAAAACCAGTTTTAATAGACCAATCTCCGCTTTCTCCCTGGAGTTAAGTTTATTTTCCTTATTTATTATTATATTATGCTTAGTTTTAACAATATTATCCGGATTTGTCCATTTTTTTCCCAAATTTGCTTCAAATCTCTTAAATTCAGCTGTAACCGCTTCAGGACTCGAACTTAGAAAACGTGATATGATCTTTAAACTCTCTTCTCTTTCAATATCGCTCTTAATTCCTGCGATACTTGGAAACACCTGCCGCATAACTTCCAGTTTCCCGGAAACAGTCCTCACCGGCTTATTACCAATTGCCTGCCGCAGTCTGTATTCAATTAATGAAAGCGCCTGCTCAATTAAATTTTCCCAAGCTTGGTACCCATGTCGCCGCAAAAAGTCGTCAGGATCTTTCCCATCCGGGATGTTCACTACACGTACCTGACAACCGATTTCCTGCAGCAACTCCAAGCCCCTTAAAGTGGCAGCCACGCCGGCGGCATCGGAATCATAAGCGATCACCACATTGCGGCTGTAATTAATTATTAGCCTGCCCTGTTCCCTGGTTAGACTGGTACCCAGCGAAGCGACCGCGTTCGTTATTCCATAACGATGGGCAGTAACTACATCCATATATCCTTCCATAATAATAACGTAGCCTTTTTCCTTGATAGACCGCCTTGCCAGGTGGAGGCCGTAAAGGAGATGGCCCTTACTGAATAAAACAGTCTCCGGTGAATTCAAATACTTAGGAGTAGTATCATTAATTACGCGCCCGCCAAACCCAATAACCCTGCCGGTCACGTCCCAAATTGGAAATATAACGCGTTCACGAAAGCGATCATAATATCTCCCGTTCTCGTTTTTCAGTGCCAGCCCGGCTTCCGCTACCGCTTGGGGCCGGTAGCCCTGCTTATTCATAAACTTCAAGAGGGAATCCCAATTCGGAAGAGCGAATCCCACTTGAAAATTTTCCAGCGTCTCTTGAGAAAGCCCACGTTCGGCTAAATATAATCTGGCTCTGGCCGCTGTGTTATGATATTTGAAAACATTACGAAAATAATCGTTAGCCAAGCTATTAATATGCCGTAGTTGAGCTAATTTTTGCCGCTTTTCCTGTTCAACCGGGCTTTCATCAGAAGGAAGGCTTATTCCCGCTTGTTGCGCCAGGGTCTTGACTGCTTCAATAAAGGTCATGTTTTCTATCAACATTAGAAATTTAAAAACATTGCCACCTGCATTGCAGCCGAAACAATGGAAAATCTGCTTATCAGGAGTAACGGTAAACGAAGGTGAACGCTCCTGATGAAAAGGGCAGAAACCAGTATAATATTTCCCTTTTTTCTTTAGTTGTACGTGACGGGATACCACCTCAACGATGTCTGATCGCAGGCGGACTGTCTCAATTACATCATCAGGAATTAAGCCCACCCTGACCACCTTCTAAAACCGCATAATTGATAAGTTATCTGGTAATAAATTTACTACTTTTCCCACTAGCTGTTATTAACCCATGAAAAACTGCTATTGTAAAAAATATTCGTGATAACTTAAGATTTCCCTGCCTGTATTGTGATATTTTTTCATTATGTTATATCAACTCCGAATATTATTACCACATTGTGTAATAATGAGTCACCATGATCATTCAACCCATGGCACCGGCAAAAAGTATTTCTGATATACCCGTATTGCATATCTGTCTGTCATACCCGCGATATAATCACAAATTGCCCTATTGTTATCGTTGAAATTTGTCCGCTCAAGGTATTCACCTGGTAAAAACCCTTCATTTTCCTGGAAATGCTTAAATAAACGTTTAACAACATGGCGGGCTTTAGCTTCCTCACGCTTGGCCTCTGAACCGATATAAACACGCTGAAAAAGAAAATCTCTCAGAGTGTCGGTCGCTGCCTGTACAGCTGGGCTCATAACAATTCCTCCCGCATTGTCCCAGTTGGTATATATCAAGTCCAGAACCATGTTATTAATCCGCTCCCGGTGTTCATTACCTAAAACTTCAAGACATTCGCGGGGAAGTTGTTCTTTTGTCAGGACTCCCCCGCGCAAAGCATCATCTATATCGTGATTAATATAGGCGACACGGTCGGCGATTTTTACAATCTGGCCTTCTAAAGTTGCCGGTCTGACCGGTCCGGTGTGGTTTAAGATACCGTCCCGCACCTCAAAAGTTAGATTCAGGCCACTGCCCCCTTCCAGCACGTCGACAACCCTGAGGCTTTGCTCATTGTGCTTGAAACCAGGTTCAAACACCTCGTTCAATGCTTCTTCCCCGGCATGTCCAAAAGGAGTATGCCCCAAATCGTGTCCCAGGGCGATCGCTTCGGTCAGATCCTCATTCAGTCTCAGCGCACGCGCAATAGTGCGGGCAATCTGAGCAACTTCAAGAGTATGAGTAAGTCTTGTCCGGTAGTGATCTCCTTCAGGTATGGTAAATACTTGTGTTTTATGTTTAAGACGCCTGAAACTTTTTGAGTGGATAATGCGGTCGCGATCACGTTGAAAAGCGGTACGAACGGTACATTCCGCTTCCAGTCTGAGCCTGCCCCGGGTTGCATTGCTAAAACTTGCGCGGGGAGCTAAGATCCGGCGTTCAGCTTCTTCGGCACGCAGACGGATATCGAACATTTGACACCTACCTATTTTGAGGAATTCGGAATTCAGAAGTCAGAAATCAGAATACTTCGAGACAGTAATTCGTTTAGCTTCCGCTAAACTCAGGGGCTTGGTTGAGGGATTCCCCCCCCACCGAAGTCTGAAACCGGTAACCCCATTCGTTGGGGATATTCCTCCGACCCCAAAGTCACATAATTGGGGACATTCCTCTGACCCCAAAGTAAGGCTTTATAGAGAGGTGTGTCCCCTTTCCTTTATGAAAGTGGAGGTCTTTGAAATCTGAAAAGCCGTATTTACATTCTGACTACTGAATTCTGACTTCTGACTTTAAACCCGGCAGTTGAATCTTGGACAAGATAAAATAATTTGGTCCCTTTGGACTTAGCTCACTTAACATCAAGTCTATTGAGCCTATTTTTTCTGTACTAACTTTTTCCCTCGCGAGTGTTTCCGCTTTTTTTAGCACATCCGTGAAACCAATGGCGGAACGAACTCTACCCAATGTAAGGTGAGGAGAAAACCGTCGCTTTTCCGGTTTAAAGCCAATCTTACTGAGTCCCTCTTGAATCTGACGCTGCAAACGGAACAATACTGCGGTATCCCCTGAGACCCCCATCCAGAATGTCCTTGGCCGTTGCGTTGATGGGAAAGCGCCCACTCCGCCCAGATCAAGTTTAAAGTGATAAATTCCGGCGACAGAATGTTTCAAAACGTTAACAATATCAGGAACTTGATCTTCCGGGACGTTTCCGAGAAACTGGATAGTAAGATGAAGATTTGCGTCATCAACCCACTTTACATCAGACGGAAGTTCCCGGAGTTCTCTGATCAAGGACCCTATTTTTTTTCTTGCCTCATCAGAAAAATTAACCGCCACAAATAATCTCATCTGCCGTAAAGTAATCACCCCGCAAATAAGTTCAATAATAAAAATGATAATTCGCCATCAACGCCCATAAACTCCTCCCTAGCGACAAGAAAATTTAATCTATATATTTTTTAAAAAGTTATTGTTAAATATACAATTAATACTTGATTTATTGTCGAATTAATTTGATAATTGTTTCAGAAGACCTGAGGTGAAATCATGCAAGAATATCTGATTATACTACTTGCCATAAGCCTTGCCTTATTAGTCTTTATTCAACTAGTGATAAAAAGTATTCCCCTTAGCACCCGAATCATTTACTGCACTGTGGCAATTTCCTTCATACTGGGGGCTACTTTCCCCGAAGCTATTTCTAAACTCACTATGGACAAGGTGCTGGGGATTTACCTGGGGTTAATTGCGTTTTCCGCAATCGCTTTGAGTTATATTGAGAGCAGATTCTCCAAGAAAATCAATACTATCCCGGCAAACGTGGCGGATTTGGAATCTGAAGTTCCCAAATCGGCAAGTGACTTTGCCTCCTCTTTATCGACAGGTGAAGCAACGACCATTAATAGCTTTCTCCCGCTCGCCGCCGCAGATGTTACCCCTGATGCTGTGGATGTCGCCGGGGACGACCAAACTGAAGCCGATATCGAACAGCCGGTCCTTGACTTTATACCTGATCTGCCGGTTACCCTAACCGCGCAGCCGGTTCTTCCCGTGGATGCCGTGCCTGATATTGAACTCCCGCTCGCCGCCGCAGATGTTACGCCTGATGCTGTGGATGTCGCCGGAGACGAAACATCTGAAGTCGAACTTGAACAGCCGGTCCCTGATTTTATCCCTGATCTGCCGGTTACCCTAACCGCGCAGCCGATTCTTCCCGTGGATGCCGTGCCTGATATTGAACTCCCGCTCGCCGCCGCGGATGTTACCCCTGATGCTGTGGACGTCGCCGGAGACGAAACATCTGAAGTCGAACTTGAACAGCCGGTCCCTGACTTTATCCCTGATCTGCCGGTTACCCTAACCGCGCAGCCGGTTCTTCCCGCGGATGCCGTGCCTGATATTGAACTCCCGCCCGCCGCCGCGGATGTTACCCCTGATGCTGTGGATGTCGCCGGGGACGAAGCACCTGAACCAGATTATTTTAAGCAAGTTGTCGCCTCCCTGGAGAATAACGCGGATACAAAGAACAACGCAGATATAAAAATGGAAGCTCCGGCTGCAACAATCAACGATGGCATAATAAATGACTATATATCAGCAGGTTTTGAAGCTAAAGCCAGGGGCGACCTGAACGGTGCGGTGAATTATTTTTTGAAAGCTTTCCAATTAAATCAAGGGCAGCAAGTGTTAACAGCTCTGGCTATGGAGATAGCTACAGTCTACCAGGAACTAGGCCAGTACTTCCAGGCAGAAATGATTATTAATTCAGTTTTAGAGCAGGAAGACTTGATTCATGATTTTTCTTTAAAGCAAAAGCTAAAGAACCAGAAGATATATTTAGATACGCTTATTGAACTTCTGAGGACTACAAAAATGTCTAACGCTCCTTATTCAAAGGTACCCAATTTAATAAAAATGAAAGCAAGTATTGAAACGTCCGCAAGATTAACAAACTTAACCAAGGAGGCAGGATAGTTGAAAAACAGTCAGCAGGTTTTAGGGCTACCGGTTCTCAGTATCGAAGAGGGCAAACAAATAGGTATAGTTAAGCATTTGGTTTTAAACCCGGAACTAGGGAAAGTAAGCTCTCTGCTAGTCGAAGATGCAGCATGGTATCTAGGTCTGAAAACAATTCCTTTTGAATCGGTACAAGGCATTGGAGAGTTTGGGCTGACTATAGAGAACCGTTCTTTTCTATCAGCGGTGGCAGATTCTCCCGAAGTTATCGAATTACTCAAAAAAGACCTCAGCCTGCCTGGTATAAAGGTTTTAAGCAAAAAAGGCCGTTTGGTGGGCACTGTCAGTGATTTTATTATCAACGAAAATAACGGTGGAATTATGGGTTGCCAGTTAACTCTTACTCATAGTGAAAAGCCAGACGGGATAATTCCAAGAAAATCCATCCTTACTTTTGGCCACGATTTTCTAGTAGTTGAAGAAGGCATAGAGAACGTGCTGGTTGCTGACATAGAGGAAATTGAAGACGTTATTGAAGATAATATTCCAACTGACCGCCAGGAAGCAATAAACAGTGACGATTTAGAGATTAAAACAGACGCGCCGGTTGCCGACATTCCCGCCATAACACAGGAATCGCCAAATGTTGCAAAAAATGAAAAACAGCCGGCAGATGCTTTGAAACACTTTGAAGAACAACAGCGGAAATATCTCATTGGTAAAAAAGTAATCATGAAAATCGTTGCCGAAAACGGTGAGGTCGTTGCCGAGGAAGGTGACACAGTCACCAATGAAATAATTGAACACGCTAAGGCTACCGATCGGTATATCCAACTAACTTTGAATATACGCGATTAAACGCTGGGGGAGAAAATGCCGCTTTTTAAAAAAGCTTTACTCCTGTCAATGGTTCTTTTGTTCCAATCCGGCGCGAGTGTAATTGGAGCGGCTGCGATCCTGGATAACAGGCATTCGGAAGTAATCCAACAAGGTGTTACTGTTAAAGGCATTCAGGTCGGTGGTTTAAACCTTGCCGAGGCCACAACAAAGCTGGAAAGCACAGTACCACGATCATTGGATAACACCTTTGTAATCAGTAATGAAGAAACAAGCTGCTCAATTAACTTATCCGACATCGACGGAAGTTATGATTACTTATCGACCGCAGGGGAAGCACTCGCGTACGGTAAAAAGAGCAATCCTCTTAACCAGTTGATATCTGATCTGCGTCTCAGGGCAAAGCCGGTCGATATGGAGGTTAAAATTACTTTCTCCGAAGAAAAACTGGCTGACAGGCTCAAGAGTATCCAAAAGGCATGGGAAACATTGCCTAAGGACGCGGAAATCAAACTTTTGAATGGCAAAGTAGTAATTGTTCCTGAAAAAAAAGGATACCATCTTGATTTTGAAAAAACTATGGACCATGCCCGTCTGGCGCTGGCGGGGGGAAGTTTATCCGTTAACGCGGTCGGACGCATCCTGGAACCGGGGGTTACTTCCGGCGCGCTGGAAGAAATCCACGCGTTACAGTCTGAATACATTACCTACTTTGATGACAGCGCCTGGAACAGGTCACATAATATTTCCCTGGCCAGCACAGCGATAAACGGCGCCTTGCTAAAACCAGGAGAGATATTCTCATTAAACCGGCGTTTGGGTCCCCGCTTGGCGGAAAGAGGGTATTTATTAGCCCCCGCATTTATTGATAACCAGCTTGCCCAGGACATCGGGGGAGGGGTGTGCCAAGTTGCCACCACTCTTTATAATGCGGCACTACTTGCAGATCTGACAATTCTTGAGCGTTATCCGCACCCGAGCCCGGTGACTTATGTTCCTATTGGACGAGACGCCACCATAGCCGGAGATTATTTGGACCTAAAATTTATTAATAATCTAGATACAGCGATCTATATCTCCAGTACGGCTGAATACGGAAAACTCTCGACACGTATTTTTGGCGCCGGAAATAAAGACGGACACTCAGTCAGGATCACCTCGGATTATAGTGTAGTCAGTCCAAATGTTGTAACATACGAAGACAACACGCTTCCAGAAGGTGAAACCAAAATTAAAGATTACGGCAAAGCAGGATATAAGGCATGGGTATACCGCGAATCAATTATTAATAACCATGTTGAGTCCAGAACGCAGATCTCAAGCGACGACTACCCGTCTGAAGATAAAGTTGTCATTGTGGGCTCTAAACCTAAAGTGAATAACAAGGAAAAAACGGGAAAAGAAAACAAATAGCAGATTAGCGCTAAGGGAGACCTTTACAGTCTCCCTTAATATTTTGTCATTCAAATTTAGTAAAGTGTACAAACTTGCCTATGGGCATATAGAGCGGTCATGCGCCAATATTGACGCTACGGAAACGCCGTCTATAATGTACCAAAATCCTTCTTCGCGCCGGGCATATTGTTAACCTTGGCTTGGGCAGCCGCCAGTCTTGCAATAGGCACCCGGAAAGGTGAGCAACTCACAAAATTAAGCCCTACGAGATGACAGAACTCAATTGAGCTAGGCTCGCCGCCGTGTTCCCCGCAGATACCGATCAGCAGATCAGGTTTAGTGGAGCGTCCCAGCTCCACCGCCATCTTCATCAGTTTGCCCACACCCATACGATCCAGTACAACAAACGGGCTGTCGGCAAAAATTTTCTTTTCCAGATATGCAGGGATAAATTTCCCCTCCGCATCATCCCTGGAGAATCCCAAAGTGGTCTGGGTCAGGTCATTAGTGCCAAAGGAGAAGAACTCCGCTTGAGTGGCCACGTCGTCAGCCAACAGCGCCGCCCTGGGCACTTCAATCATAGTACCGATTGTGTAATGAATTTTCACCCCGGTTTCTTTCATGACTTCTTCACCGACATTAATGACGAGTTCCCGCAAGTAAGCCAGTTCTTTCACATCGATAACCAGGGGTATTTCAATTTCCGGAACAGGATTGTACCCTTCTTTGATCAACTGGGCGGCAGCTTGCAGCACAGCCCTGGCCTGCATCGCGTAAACTTCCGGGAAAGTGATGCCAAGGCGGCAGCCCCGGTGACCCAGCATCGGGTTAAACTCGGAAAGCGCCCGCACTTTGCTCAGAAGTTCCTCTTTCTCGTCAATTTCACGTTTATCGCCGTTAGTAAGCCGCAGGGTGGTTATTTCAACCATCAATTCCTCAGCGTTGGGCAGGAACTCGTGCAGCGGGGGGTCAAGGAAGCGGATGGTCACCGGAAATCCGTCCATTGCTTTTAAAATCCCGTAAAAATCACCCTGCTGCATCGGCAGCAGCTTGGCCAGCGCAACTTGCCGTTCTTCCAGGCTGGAGGCGAGAATCATTTCTTGAACGATCGGCAGGCGGTCTTGCGCCATGAACATATGCTCGGTACGGCATAGACCAATGCCGGCCGCCCCGAACTCGCGCGATTTGGCGGCGTCTTCCGGGTTGTCCGCGTTAGCCCTTACGCCAAGTGTGCGAATTTCGTCCGCCCATTCCAATATCTTCTGGAACTCCGAAGAAAGTTCCGGGTCGATCATCGGCACTTCACCAAGCATAACGTTGCCGTTAGATCCGTCGATTGATACGATATCCCCTTCTTTTATCTTTAAATCGCTGATAGTAAACACCTTATTGTCATAATCGATCCGCATCGCTTCGCAGCCGCAGACGCAAGGCTTGCCCATCCCGCGGGCAACCACTGCGGCGTGGCTGGTCATACCGCCCCTGGAAGTCAGCACCCCTTGTGAAGCTACGATCCCGTGAATGTCATCGGGAGTTGTCTCGGTGCGCACTAATAGCAGCTTTTTGCCCGTCTTTGCCAGTTCTTCGGCCAGTTCCGCGTCAAAGACCACCGCGCCCGAGGCCGCGCCGGGGGAAGCCGGCAACCCCTTGGTTACCACATCTAATTTAGCGCTTGGATCAATGCGGCGGTGCAGCAACTGGTCAAGTTGTCCCGCCTCCACGCGCAATACCGCGTCTTCCTTCGTAATCAGACCTTCTTCGACCATATCCACGGCGACTTTTATCGCGGCAGGAGCCGTGCGCTTGCCGTTCCGGGTTTGCAGAATCCACAGCTTGCCGCGTTCAACAGTGAACTCGATATCCTGCATGTTCCGGTAGTGTTTTTCCAGCAGCTTGCAGGTGTCGGCAAACTGCCGGTAAATTTCCGGCATATCGTTCTCCAGCGCGGCAATCGGCTGGGGAGTGCGAATGCCGGCCACCACATCCTCACCCTGCGCGTTGATCAAGTATTCACCGTAAAGCTTCTTCTCCCCGGTGGACGGGTTGCGGGTAAAGGCCACACCGGTACCGCAGTCATCGCCCATATTGCCGAAAACCATCGCCTGGATATTTACGGCGGTGCCGAAATCGTCGGGGATCTTGTTCAGCTTCCGGTAAACAATGGCCCGGTCATTATTCCACGAGTTAAAGACCGCGAATACAGACATAAACAGCTGTTCAATCGGTTCTTGCGGAAATGAGCGCCCGGCTTCTTTTTGGATCAACTTTTTGTAGTCAGCTATGACTTCCCGCAAGTCTGCCGCTGAAAGCTCATGATCAAAACGCACATCGGTTTTTTTCTTCTGCGCCTCAAGGATGCTTTCAAACTTATGGTGCTCCACGCCCATAACCACGTCGCCAAACATGGTGATAAAACGGCGGTAGCAATCCATGGCAAAACGTTCGTTGTTGGTGACATTGGCAAGGACTTCCACCGTACGGTCATTTAGCCCCAAGTTCAACACGGTATCCATCATGCCCGGCATGGAGACGGGAGCCCCGGAACGAACCGAAACCAAGAGCGGGTTGCTTTCATCACCGAATTTCTTACCCAACTTGGCCTCAAGCAGTTTTATTTTCTCTTTCACTTCATCTTCCAGGCCGGCGGGAAATTTCTGCCCCTGGGCGGTAAAATCCCGGCATGCTTCGGTAGTGATAATCATACCTGGCGGCACAGGCAGCCCAATATTGGTCATCTCGGCCATATTGGCTCCTTTTCCGCCAAGCAGCATTTTCATTTCCGAATTTCCTTCCTCAAAAAGATAAACGTACTTGTTACTCACGGCTTTCCCTCCTGAATTATATATTTGAAAAGCTTGCCTCTCCTTTTACATCCTCACAATAGCACTATGCTAAGATTTTTTCAACTTATCTAATTTAATTTAGTCTGTTTAAAACCGCATTATGTTCATCCATTATTTCCTTCGGCAATTTATCTCCGATTTTTTCCAGAAAGGGCAACTGTCCGTTTAATTCTTCTTTCCAAACTTCCCGGTCAACACTTAACAGGGATTCAATGGTCCCGGCAGGTAAATCCAATCCTTCCAGGTTGAGAGCGTCAACTGTCGGAATATAGCCAATAGGAGTCTTGACGGCCTCGCTTTCACCTTCACAACGGGATATTATCCAGTTTAATACCCGTAAGTTTTCACCAAACCCGGGCCAGAGGAATTTACCTTGTTTATTTGTGCGGAACCAGTTAACGTGGAAAATCTTTGGCGGGCAGGGGATCCTTTTACCCATTTCCAGCCAGTGGCGCCAATAGTCGCCCATGTGGTAGCCGCAGAAAGGGAGCATAGCCATGGGGTCACGGCGCACGACGCCAACTTCTCCCGTATCGGCCGCGGTAGTTTCCGAGGCGATGGTAGCGCCTACGAACACCCCGTGCTGCCAGTCAAATGACTGGTAAACCAGGGGAGCGACTTTAGCCCGCCGTCCGCCAAAGATCAACGCGGTGATTGGCACTCCCTCCGGATTTCGCCACTCTGGCGAAATTGAAGGGCACTGGCTGGCGGGAGCAGTGAAACGGGAGTTCGGATGCGCTCCGACGGTTCCGCTGTCAGGCGTCCAGGGATCGCCCTTCCAGTCTATCCCGTACGCCGGCGGCTCCTGATCCAGCCCCTCCCACCATATAGTACCGTCAGGTCCCTCAAGCACGTTTGTGTATATAGTGTTTTTCGAGGCGGCAATCAGAGCATTCGGGTTAGTTTTTGAACTTGTTCCAGGTACAACTCCGAAAAAACCTGTTTCGGGATTCATAGCCCACAATCGGCCATCTTCCCCAATCCGCATCCACGCGATGTCGTCGCCAACCGTCCAGGTTTTATAACCTTTTAGAGCCGGAGGGGGGACAAGCATCGCCAGATTAGTTTTTCCGCAGGCGCTTGGGAAAGCCGCAGCGACATAGGATACTTTACCCTGCGGGTTTTCCACACCGAGGATCAACATGTGTTCGGCCAGCCAGCCTTCATGCCGCGCCATATTGCTCGCTATGCGCAGAGAAAAGCATTTTTTCCCCAAAAGCACATTGCCGCCGTATCCGGAACCGACACTCCAAATGGTGTTATCCTCAGGGAAGTGCATAATATAACGTCTTTCAGGATTCAGATCGGCTTTTGAGTGAAGTCCTTTGACAAAGGAGCCGGAATCCCCAAGCTGTTCCATCGCTGCTTTACCCATCGTTGTCATAATTCTCATATTTAAAACCACATAAATACTATCAGTTAATTCTATACCAACTTTACTGAAAGGTGAACCCATTGGACCCATAATATAGGGTATAACATACATAGTTCTCCCCCGCATGGAGCCGTCAAAGATCCTCCCCGCCTTTTCGTAGGCTTCTTCCGGCGCCATCCAGTTGTTAGTAGGCCCGGCATCTTCTTTATTCCTGGAACAAATAAAGGTAAGGTGCTCCACTCTGGCAACGTCATTTTTCGCTGTTCTGTGAAATAAACAACCAGGATATTTTTCTTGATTCAGATATTTTATTTCCCCTGTGCTGACAGCTTCCTGGGTCAATCTGATTCTTTCTTCGTCAGACCCGTCAAGCCAGACAATTTTGTCCGGTTTGGTGAGCTTGGCCATTTCTTCAACCCATTGTGTTACCGCCTTGTTTTTATACATGCTGAATCTCCGTTCCATGAAGAAGATTTTTCAAACGAACCCACCGGACAACCGGTGTATTTAAAGGCCGCTAATAGTATTCTAAACTCGCTGTCTGATTTCTTTGAGTCTTTCCCAGGTGTCGTCGCCGCAAAAGCGCATGCAGGTGCCGAAGGATGCGCCGCCCCACATTTAAAACTTTTATCTCCCCTCTCACATATTTATTTACCTGAAAGGGTCACTGCCTTGCTGGCATAATCACCCCTTTATGCGATATTATTCTATCACGCAAAAAAGATTCCAAACAATATCTAATAAAAATAGTCGGAAATATTAGTTAACATATATTTTATCCATAAAAATAAAATTCCCATGATATATGGGAATTAAACAAGATATATAGAATTTTGGAATATAAATTGTACTACATGATTATGTTGTTTATAGATTATTCAGGCCGGGGGTAGAAAATCATGCAATTGTTCGGCGACCTCACGTTTATAATGTCACTGCTGCAAATCATTGTGATAGATCTGGTTTTGAGCGGGGACAATGCTGTCGTTATCGGCATGGCTACCAGGAACCTGGACACCCGCAACAGGAAAAGAGCAGTTATTTTAGGCGCTCTGGCTGCTATTTTACTGCGGGTGTTTTTCACTTGCATAGCTGCGATCAGTCTGGTACAAGTACCTTTGCTGCAATTGTTCGGCGGCCTGGCGCTACTCTGGATTGCCGTTAAACTCCTGGTGGAAGACGATGTCGAATGTACAGTTGTATCACCCCAAAGGAACTTGTTCAGGGCCGTCAAAACGATCGTCCTGGCCGACATGATCATGTCTTTGGATAATATCCTGGGCGTGGCCGGAGCGTCACACGGAAACCTGTTCCTGTTGCTTCTCGGCCTGCTGTTCAGCATGCCGCTGTTAATGACCGGCAGCCAGATACTGGCCGCACTGATGTCCAGGTTTAGCTGGATCACTTACATCGGCGGTATTGTCATCGCCTGGGTCGCCGGTGAAATGATTTATGGGGAGAGGCTCATAATCAATCTCCTTTTACCAGCTTACTTTTCGATGTTTATACCGGCTTTTTCAGTACTGGCCGTACTGATCATGTCAAAGGCGATTAAATCGCGGTAAGCAATAGCCGCTTACTTTTATCCAACAGATCTTTCTCCCCGGAAGTATATTTCCAGGACCTTGCTGGCTGTTTCCTCCACTGCTTTATTGGTGACGTCTATAACCGTGCAGCCGGTTTTTTTCATGATGCCTTCAGCGTATTCCAGCTCTTTATGAATACGCTCCATACTAATATAATCGGCGCCGGAAGTAATCCCGAGGGTTTTTAAGCGCTCCCGCCGTATTTCGTTTAGTTGTTGAGGCTGGATACTCAACCCAATCAATTTGTGGGGAGGCAAACGGAAAATTTCTTCCGGCGGTGAAACTTCAGGAACCAGGGGGACGTTTGCCGCCATGATCCGCTTTTGCGCCAGGTACATGCAAAGAGGTGACTTTGAGGTGCGGGAAACTCCAATCACCACCAGGTCGGCCCTGGTGATACCCCGCGCGTCCTTTCCGTCGTCACATTTGACGGCAAATTCAATGGCTTCAACCTTACGGTAATATTCTTCGTCTGTTTTACGAATCAGTCCCGGTTCAAGCTTCGGCGGACGATGAATAATTGCTGATATGGCGTCAATCATCGGGGTCATGATATCCAACGTGGGGACGCCGTGTTTTGCCGCTTCCCTGACGAGAACGCCACGCAACTCCGGAAGAACCAGAGTATAAGCAATCAAACTATTGAAGACACTGGCCTCCTCGACAATCTCCGGTATCTCGCCGGGATCGTTAACATAGGGCACCAGGCGAATTTCCACTGCATCCTGATTGAATTGACTGGCAGCCGCACGTGCCACCAGTTCGGCGGTATCACCCACTGAGTCAGATACGGCATATATAACCATTTTCAGATCATTCTCGGCGGAAATAGTAAACTCCTCCTTAATTTCCTTCTCCCAATTCTACAAAAAGCCTTGTAATGTTAGTCTTGCTCAAACGTCCAACCACCTCATAACCGTCGCTCCCGTCCGGCTGAGCGACCTTGCGTACGACTGGCAGGGCGTCAACTTCATGAGTTATCAATTTCCAGGCTGCTGACCATACTGACTCTTCGGTGTGGGTGAACAGTACATTGGGCATCCGGGTCATAACCACTCCAACCGGCAGTTTTTGTATATCCTGACCGCCAAGAGTTGTTTTAAGCAAGTCCTTGCGGGATATAACCCCCTCCAACAGCCCCCCTTCTTTAACCACAAAGAGAGTACCGACGTCTTCAATGAACATGGTAACCACAGCGTCATAAACAGAGCATTTTTCCGACACGACAATGGGTACCGATTTAATATCGGCAACAAGTAAGCTTTGGATCTTTTTTGCCACAATTTGGTGCGGAAACTTGCCGCTATGAAAATACCCGACTCTGGGACGCGCCTCAAGCAGTCCTGACATGGTCAAGATAGCCAAATCCGGCCTTAAGGTAGCCCTGGTCAGAGAAAGCTTTTCGGCAATCTGTTCGCCGGTGATCGGCCCCATGCTTTTAACGATCTCTAAAATAGCATTTTGCCGCCTGGATAGTTCCAAAACAATCGCCCCTTGAGAGCATAAAATGTTGATAAACTAACTGACTCATATATTATACTACCGCAGGAAACAGTTCAACCTTTCTTTATCAGAAAAATAACACCCCGGCGGAAAAAATAAAACTAATGTTTATCCAGCTCATTCAGTTCTGTTCTTTTTTTCTGCCAGTCGGAAATTTTGTCGTCAGCGACAACTTCTATATTGATTTCCTTTACAATATTAAGTCTTTTGACAATCCTTTTTTCCACCTCTGCAACTATATCATCAGCATATTCAATGCTAAGCTTGGGCTTGGTCTCTATGGTCATGTTAACCAGCAGGGAATGGGCTCCAATATACATTGTTTTTATCTCTTGGACATCAGTAACGCCTGGAACTCTCATGGCAATGTCGCCGATTCTCCTTACTATATTGGGGTGAGCCGCCCTGCCGATAATCATATCCCTGTTCTCATAGGCCAGCATGACGCCCATTACACCCAATATGATTCCGATTATAATTGAGGCGGCACCGTCGTAAACTATGTTATTTGTAACCTTGCTTATGGCTACTGCAATCAATGCTATGACTACTCCAACCAAAGCCGCAAAGTCTTCATAAAAAACAAACTTCACTGCCGGGTTGGCCACATTGTTGATATTTTTAAAAGAAGCCGCTATGGCTTTGAACCCTCTTGCTTGTACACCGACGTCATTTAAAACTGCACTCATGGCCGCCCTGACAGCGTACATTTCAAATAATGCAGCAAGGGATAAAGCGATGACCAGGAGTTCTACAGCCTCAATGGGGTGAGGGTCAATTATCTGGTGGTAGCCTCTGGTTATAGAACCCATACTGGTGACACCAAACATAAATACTGAAGCAATAAACGACCAAAAGTATACTTCTTTACCATAACCGAAGGGGTGCTCCATGTCCGCCGGCCGTGATGCCAGCTTCATGCCGACGAGCAGGAAGATGCTGTTAACCAGGTCCGACAGCGAGTGGAGAGCTTCAGAAAACATGGCCGCACTATTACCGACCCAGGCAGCAATAGCTTTTGTTAAAAAAACAGACAGGTTGGCAAATAAGGCAATCCATAAGGCTTTATAGCCCGTAGAATGCAAGGAGTGGCACCGCCTTTCGTCATGGGAAAGAACCTGCTCCAAAAGAAGCAGGTTCTTTAATTACATAACCTCACTTACAGTTTTTGATTTAAAATAAAAATCGGTTTTTCTTTTCCAATCCTGAACCATATCGTCTGCGAATGTTTCAATATTAATGTGTCTGACACTACCCAGATTAATTTTAATAATTTTTTCTATTTCGTCATTAATATCCTCTATAGATTCTATATCAAGGCCGCTTTTTACCTTGATCTCCATGTTAACCAACAATGAATGAGATCCTATAAACATGGTTTTTATTTTAGGGACATCTGTCACACCGGGCACCTGCATAGCCAGATTATTAATTAACCGTACAGTATCCGGACAGGCTGAGCAGCCAATGATCAGCTCTTTTAACTGGAAAGCAAGTATCAAGGCCATACTGCCGCACAGAAGTCCCA
Organism: Pelotomaculum isophthalicicum JI; assembly: GCF_029478095.1. NCBI lineage: Bacteria > Bacillati > Bacillota > Clostridia > Eubacteriales > Desulfotomaculaceae > Pelotomaculum > Pelotomaculum isophthalicicum. The sequence goes on from NZ_JAKOAV010000027.1 coordinate 21,990, forward strand.
CACAGATTGAAGCAAGTCCGTCAAACAGATAGCTGCCTGTCCAACTGGCAATAAGCGTTGCACTGAGAGACACCCCGGTTCCGATTACTGCTGCAGTGCTTTGCAGGACCATTATCTGATTGGTGGGGTTGGTATTTCTTTTAAACAAACGGATATAGTTTTTCAGTATGTAATCACTATCTTGAACCTCTTTAGGCACACTGCGGGCAAGTGCTGATTTGAGAAGAAAACACTCATAGAGAAAAGCTATTGCCAGGGCTAAAACCGGTAAAATGTCTGAAGTTATCACATACTGTTCTTTAATTTGTTTAAGACCCCTGCCGACAGCGCCCATACTGGCAAAACCCAGCATAAACACCGCGGCAATGAATGACCAAAAATATAACTCTTTGCCGTATCCAAAAGGATGTTCGGCATCCGCCGGACGGGAGGCCATTTTTAGTCCAAGCAGGGAAAAAACGTCATTTAAAGTGTTGCTTAAGGAATACAGGGTAGAAGCATATATTGCCGCACTGCCGCAAGATAACGCAACCGAACCTTTAACGATAAACAGACCTAGATTAGATAAAACACCATTCTTTAACCTGCTAGGGTCCGCTGGGTCCATAAAAAAGAAACCACTCCCTTATAAATTAATCAATAACTGATTAATTTATATTGTAGTTACAGATAAATTATTCTTATTACTTACAGACTTATTCTCCGGAGCCTCTCTACCCTTTCCTGAATGGGCGGGTGCGTGCTGAAAAGCTTCATCAGAGAAGCACCTGAAAACGGATTCACGATAAAAAGGTGTGAAGCGGCGGGATTAACCTGCATTGGTATGCGGTGTGCTCCTGACTCTAATTTTAGAAGCGCATTCGCCAGGCCGGCGGGTGATCCGGCTATACTGGCGCCGGTTGCATCGGCCATGTATTCCCTGGAACGGGAGATGGCCAACTGAATAATCGTGGCTGCTAAGGGAGCGATGATGGCCATGATCAGGCCACCTGCCATACTACCGCCACCCTCGTCTTCGTCGTTGCTTCCGCCCATGCCAAATATAGCAGCCCATTGCAGCATATTGGCCATCATGGTTATGGCCCCGGCCAGGGCTGCGGCTATGGTGCCTACCAGGACGTCTCTGTTTTTGATATGGGCAAGCTCATGAGCCAACACGCCTTCAAGCTCGGAACGGTTTAATAGATGCATGATGCCTTCCGTAACGGCTACCGCCGCATGGGAGGGATTGCGGCCTGTGGCAAAGGCGTTGGGCTGGTGGGATGGCGTTACATAAAGCTTTGGCATAGGAATGCCTGCCCGCTGCGATAGTTTCTTTACTATATCATAAAGATCAGGAGCCTCTGCCTCAGAAACCGGATATGAGCGAGTCATTTTTATGGCAATTTTATCGCTGTAAAAGTAGCCGAAGAAATTCATCCCCATTGCTATCAGGAAAAACAGCATTGCTCCGGAGCGGCCGCAAATGGCATTGCCCATTAACACAAGCAGAACAGAAAGCGTACCCATCAATAACCATACTTTTATGGTGTTCATTTAGACCTCCACCTCTAATAGTTTTTAAATTACTAAAATTCGGCCAGCATTGCTGCGCCCAGCAGGCCCATCACCATGCCGCCGATAAAGCCGCCGAAGCCGGGCCTGCCGTAAGATACTATGCTATCTAGCACATTCCTTTCAAATTGCATTTATACAAAAAAGGAGGTTTATCTAGGGCATTAAATCATTAATATACATCAATAAAGAATTGACTATCATAATACTTTGCAGAAACATTTGTTTAGTCAACACAGCAGCTTGCTCCGGCCCCAGGCTGGATACCACGGCAGGCTGCAGCTGGGTAAGTTGGTTTTCAAACTGTTTGACTTGCTCTATTATGGAATCAATATCATTTGGCCTGCCTTTGTTCCCTTTCCTTGCTTCCCCCAAATTGCCATCCAGGAGACTCAAACGCTCCTTAATCTCCTCCAATGTTAACCTTTTCTCTTTCAAACCTTCAATTAATTTAAGCCTAATCAAGGATTCTTCAGAATAATACCTATAGTTCCTTTCTGATCTTACAGGCTCTAACAGGCCCAAATTTGTGTAATAATCAACTGTCCTTTTACTAACCCCTGCCAACTCGGCGATTTTTCCAATTTTATATTTCAATAACTCCCCAATGGAATCACCTCAGAATTTTTTTATCTTCTTTAATATACTTACTATATAACCAACATAGCGTACAGTCAAACGTTACGCTAGACTTTTAATGCTAAATTTTGTTTCTTTTTCATTCTCAAGCTGTTTCTTAGTTCAGCTAGCGTTTTGTTTATTTCAGCAGGGGAGGAATTTTGGTATTGCCCCTTACCATATAAGAAAAAGAGTGCGACATTAGAGAACCTTCCTGTCGCACTCCTTGGCTTTGCAAGTATTTATCCTATGAATTATTTTGATTCCACTACTATCCTGCTTAAGTCAGCCACCTGCTTTACTTGCGACGCAAGACTTTTAAGCAAAGCCAGGCGATTTTCGCGCACTTGCTCGTCATCCACCATCACCATCACCGCGTTAAAAAACTTGTCCACCGGCTCCTGCAAGGTGGCGATGGCCGCCAGTAATGAACGGTAATCTCCGGAAGCAAGGTACTCTCCCGCCTGATCACGCACGCTGCACAGGCGATTGTAAAACTCAATCTCTGCAGGATCCGCTAAAAGTGACCGGACCACTTGATCCGTCCCGGCTTTTTTGGACAGGTTGTTCGCACGGACGAAAGCCGTCAGCAAATTGTTGAAAGCCGGGTCGGGACGCAGCTCCGTCAAAGCCTCCACCCTGAGCGCCACGTCGCTGAAATTATCATAACCGGAGGCAAGAACCGCCTCGACCGTGTCGTACGCGAAACCCCGCTCCTCCAGGATGCCTCTAAGCCGCTGTCCAAAGAATTCGGTTACCTCTTCGGTCACTTTCTCCAGGCTCAGCTTAAGCTGAACTTTACCCTCGTAGCACTGATAGGCGCTCGCGATTAATTGTTTCAGCGAAAGGTCTATCCCCCCCGCCAGAAGAATATGACTGATGCCCAACGCCTGACGGCGCAAAGCATACGGATCTTGCGACCCGCTGGGCTGAATGCCTATGGCGAAGCACCCCACGATATTATCTATCTTGTCCGCGATGCTTAAAATTTTGCCGGGTATGGAGCGGGGCAAATCGTCACCCGCGAAGCGGGGCAGGTAATGCTCAAAGACGGCAGCTGCCACGCCCTGCTCTTCCCCGGAGCGCTCGGCGTATTCCCGGCCCATAATCCCCTGCAACTCGGGAAACTCGTAAACCATGTTTGTCACCAAATCGGCCTTGGCCAGGTAGGCTGCCCGCAAGACGCGCTTGCCATCCTGCTCACCTACACCCAGCGCGCCGGCCAGGTACTCAGCGTTGGCGCTGATCCGGACGACCTTGTCATAGACACTGCCCAGACTTTCCTGGAATACAATTTTCTCCAAAGCCGGCACTTTTTCAACCAGCGGTGATCTCAAGTCCTCCCGGAAGAAAAAGTCCGCGTCAGCCAGGCGGGCGCGTAAAACTTTCTCGTTGCCAGCCCTGACGATATCCAAATGATTCGCTCCCCCGTTCCGCACGGCGATAAACTTGGGCAGCAGGCTGCCGTCAGCCGCGGCGACCGGAAAATAGCGCTGGTGTTCCCGCATCAAGGTAACAAGCACCTCTTTGGGCAGCTTTAAATATTCCGCACTAAACTCCCCGGCTAAGGCGGTCGGGTATTCTACCAGGTTATTTACCTCATTGAGCAGCTCCTCGTCTTCCTCTATAGTTCCTCCCGCCGACGCGGCCAGTTCCCTTACCTGGCGCCGGATGTCCTCCTTCCGCTCCAGTTGATCAACCAGCACGTAAGCATTGCGCATTTTTCCAAAATATTGAGCCGCGTTTTCCAGTTCTATCGGTTCCCGGCATAAAAAACGGTGCCCGGCGGTAGTCCGCCCCGATTGACATCCGGCGAATTCAAATTCCACCACCTCATCACCAAGCAGCGAAACGATCCACCGGATTGGCCTGGCAAAACGGATTTCCAGTTCACCCCAGCGCATCGGCTTGGGGAAATGAAGCCCGGCAACCAATGCGGGCGCCACCTCGGCCAGCACCGCCAAAGCCTGCCGCCCGGCCTCCCGCTTGACGGCAAACACATATTCAACTTTTCCGACAGTTTTATTAACCAGGTCTGAAACGGATACTCCCTGGCTTTTCGCAAAGCCGGCCGCAGCCTTAGTCGGAGAACCGTCCGGGTGAAAGGCTGCTTTCGCGGCAGGTCCTTTTATCTCTTTTTCAAGCGGCTCCTGGATTTCCGCCAGCCCTTCCACGAACAGGGCCAGCCGCCGCGGCGTACCGTAAGTTTTCACTTCTTTGAAGCCCAAACGATGCTCCTGAAGAGCCCCCTCCGCCAGTTCTTTCAACTCGGCCAGGGCGGGATCCAAAAACCGTGCGGGCATTTCCTCGACCCCAATCTCCAATAAAAAATCCTTCGCATTGCCAGCCATGTGCTCACGCCCCCTCCTTTTTCAGCAGCGGATAGCCCATCGCTTCCCGCTGTTCCACGTAAGCCTGGGCGCAGGCGCGGGCCAGATTTCTCACCCGGGCGACAAAACCGGTGCGTTCGGTCACGCTGATCGCGCCGCGCGCATCCAGCAAATTAAATGTATGGGAACATTTCAGCACTTGATCATAAGCTGGAAGCACAAAACCTTTTTCCACTATTCTTAGAGCTTCTTGCTCATACATATCAAACAGCTTGAACAACATTGACGTGTCGGCCAGCTCAAAGTTGTAATGGGAATGTTCCACTTCCCCCTGGTGGTGCACATCCCGGTAACTGATCCCGCCTACCCAGGTGATATCAAACACGCTGTCCACTCCCTGGATAAACGTGGCCAGCCGCTCCAGGCCGTAGGTAATTTCCGCGCAGACCGGGCGGCAGTCGATCCCGCCGCACTGCTGAAAATATGTAAACTGGGTGATCTCCATCCCATCCAGCCATACTTCCCAGCCCAGCCCCCACGCGCCCAGGGTTGGCGACTCCCAGTTGTCTTCCACAAAGCGTATGTCATGCTCGTCCGGATCGATGCCGATAGCTTTGAGACTGGCCAGATACAACTCTTGCACATCGTCGGGGGACGGTTTTAAGATCACCTGATACTGGTAATAGTGTTGCAAGCGGTTCGGGTTTTCACCGTAGCGCCCGTCCGTCGGCCTGCGGGAAGGTTCCACGTAAGCGACCCGCCACGGTTCCGGCCCCAGCGCTCTTAAAAAAGTGGCCGGGTTCATGGTGCCCGCTCCTTTTTCCACATCGTAGGGTTGCAAAATAATACAGTTCTGATTGGACCAGTAATGGTCCAGGGTGATGATTAACTCCTGGAAGTTCATCTCCTGCCTCCTCAGATCAATATTTAACAAAAGTAAAACCCCCGGCCCCCGGTATTTCACCAGAGACGGGAGTCAGTTTACGCGCTTCCAGCCGGACCGGACGCCATTGACTCTTTTATCTACTCATATTTTTGTTACAATTTATCAAATTTTCGGGTCAAAGTCAATGCCCGCCGCTAAATATCGTTTTCCCCGGCGTCACATTTTACATTATCTCCGTCGGAGTCTTCGGCACGCTCTATTTCCAGTGAATACTTATTAGCCATCCCCGCTACCGAGGCCAGCACCCCCAGAACGGCTATTTCACTGCTGGCCATGGCGCCCAATAATCCCAACGCTCCCAGAGAAGCCGGAATTTCAGTCACTGTTCGATCACCCTGCTTAATTTTGATCCGGTAACCCCGTTTTTTATCAAACAACCCTTTGATTTGCCCCAGAACATCGCTTCCCTTCCCATGGAAGCGCCCGCCCGCCGCGTGTTCTTTCTCCTCAAGGTTAATCAGCGCCTTAATGACGTCGCCGTCCGCCGCGTCCAGGGCGGCTTTGGCCTCTTTATAACTTACACCCAGCCTGGTTCTTATAATATCAATCTTTTCAAGCTCACTCATTTTAGACCCTCCTTGTTATTCTTTATTTACTCCCGTGGCGATAAATTTTATACATGAGCTTGTTTTGTTCCGGCCTGACTCTGACGAAACCGGTCAAAAAAAGCGGTTGATTTTAAATCCCGCTCCAGGTGATACCGTATATACGCGTGGAGCAAACTCCTGATCTGGCTCCTGGCTGAATTCTCTATCTTAAGCCGGTTCAATTTAGCCGGGTGCCAGCTTAAGAGCAACTTGAGAGTCTCCAACACGCCCCTGTTAACAGCTAGTGCGGCCGGATCCGCCGGCCTGCAAGTCTCACAAAGCACCCCGCCTATCGCCGGGCTAAATGCCGGACGCCCCGCCACAGGTCCCTGACAGTTGGCGCACTGCTCCAACAAAGGGCGGTATCCCAGTAAAGATACTACCCGAATCTCAAAAGACCGCGTCAATAGTTCGGCATCCCCCGCGGCCATCAAGTTCATGGTGGTAAGAAGAAGTTCGAAAAGCAGCGTGTTGGCTTCCCCTTCCGGGGTAATGGCATCCACCAATTCAGCAATATAGCTGGCGTAAACTATTTTTTCCAAGTCGTCCCTAAGAAATGAAAACATTTCGATAACTTCAGCCTGACTAACCGAATCAAGCTCGCGACCCCGGTTCATCAAAAATCTGGAGTGTGAGAAAAGCTGTGTGGCGCCGCGTTTACGGCTTGCCGGTTTGGAAACGCCGTGCGCCATTACTTTTATTTTACCCTGTTCTCTGGAATACAAAATCAATAGTTTATCCGCGTTGCCGGAATCCCTGGCTCGCAGGACAACGGCTTCAATCTTGTAAAGTTTCATCAGTAAGACCCCAAATTCAAGTATTCAGAATTCAGAATTCAGAAGTCAGAATATTAAAGACGTTAAGCCTTATACTTATGGCTTATAGTATCTAGTATTGAGAATTCAGGGGTCAAAATTATAACATTCCAAAATGATAAGCCATTCTTCATTCTGACTACTGACTTCTGACTCCTATGTTTCATAGTACCCCAGGTTTTTCAGCTGCGCTTCTTTGTTTCGCCAGTCCGGCTTCGTCTTTACCCGGATTTCGAGATATATTTTTGAACCTAACAGCTTTTCCATATCCGCGCGGGCCTGGCTGCCGATTTTTTTCAGCATCTGGCCTCCTTTGCCGATCAGAATTCCTTTCTGCGTCTCTCTCTCCGCGTAAATCACCGCCCGGATCGCCATGACATTATTGGGCCGCTCTTGAATTTCTTCTATTACAACGGCTACCGAGTGAGGCACTTCCTGTTCCGTATGGCTTAAAACCTTTTCTCTGATCAGTTCAGCCAGGATGAATTCCTCAGGCCTGTCGGTAACCATGTCGTCGGGGTAATACTTGGGACCGGCCGGCAGGTAGCTTATTGTCACTTCAAGCAAGTGTCCGGTGTTTTCCCCGGATAATGCCGACACAGGGATAATTTCAGAAAAACTGTATAACCGGGAATAACTTTCGATCAGAGGCAGCAATTCTTCCCGCTTAACCAGGTCAATCTTATTAATCACCAGCGCCACCGGAGTTGATAAATCCGCAAATTGCCGGATCAGGTAATTGTCGCCGGGACCGGGCCGCTGGTTCGCCTCTACCAGAAAAAGAACAATGTCGACCTCATTCAAAGTATTCAGAGCAACCTGCACCAGGCGCTCGCCCAACTTATGCTTAGGCTTGTGAATGCCCGGAGTATCAAGAAAAATAATTTGGTATTCTTTCCCGGTCAGTACGCAAAGTATCCTATTCCTCGTCGTCTGGACCTTTTCGGACATAATAGCTATTTTCCGTCCGATCATTCTGTTCAATAAAGTTGATTTCCCTACATTGGTCCTGCCTACCAGTGCCGCGAACCCTGACTTGAAACTGTCAATTTCTTTTTCCAAAACAACCACCTTTAATCTTTTTCCGGACTATGGTTCACCTTATTGCGGTAGTACAATATTATATCCGCCATAACCATTACACCGTTCAGAATATACAGGTAAATAACAAGATCATAGCTAAAGACTAACTTATGAATGACGCCAAAAAAATAACCGGCAAAAACAATCCACAGAAAAAGAATACTTTTTCCGGCTGTTTGTCTTGATACGTAAGACTTGTAAATAGATGCCGGCCAGGCCGCTCCGAAACAGACCAGCATAAGAACCTCAAAAATACTGCTCACTTAATTCCTCCACAAAAGATTCCTCCACAAAAGCCACATCCCATTACGTTTACCGGATAACCGGCTCAAATATATTCACGCCGGTTTTTCCGCCGGCCGCCTGCTCATGCCCGGCGCATTCCGCGGCAAGGTTCATTAAGGCAAAGGCCGCGGGCAAAAGCTCAGCGGCGGTTTGCATCCGGAACTCACCCTTGCTGTTCGCCATAAAAACTTTCATAGCCGGGTTGAACTCCGTCAGCACCTGGCGGCAAGCGCCGCACGGCGCGCAGAATTGATCGGTTCCGGCTGTAATGGCGATGGCCTCAAAATGCCGCTCTCCGTTGGAAACGGCCTTGAACAGAGCCACCCGTTCCGCGCAGCAAGACAAGCCGTAAGACGCGTTCTCGATATTGCAACCGGTATAATAACGGCCTTCCACAGTCAGTATGGCGGCGCCTACCTTGAAAAGCGAATAAGGGGCATATGCTCTCTCCCGGGCCGCACTGGCGGCGTTAATCAGCTTTTCAACCGGAAAATCCATACAATAACATCTCTTTCCGTAGTTACTTTCCCGACAGGCGGGGATAGATCACTAAATACGCCACCGCGATTGAATTCAAGGCGGCAACCAGCACCGCGCCGGCCGCCACATCTTTAGCAACGCGGGCAAGAGGGTGATAAGTTTGCGTGTAAAGGTTGACAACCGCTTCAACCGCAGTGTTAAACATTTCCGCCATGATCACCAGTGTAATTGAGAATATCAAAAAAAGCAGGTCATGGGCCTCTACTTCCAGATATACAGCCAGTCCAAGCACCAGCAGCGCGGCAGCAAAGTGGACCCGCATATTGCGCTGGGTAAGCAACGTATGCCATATCCCCGCGGCGGCGTAAAAAAAACTTGTTAAAAAATTTCGCACATCCACCGTCACCACCATCTTTATTTCAATCATAAATCAACCCATTGCCTGCGGAGAGCAAAATTATCCGGCGATATTCAAATTCTGGAGTATTTCCTCCTCTTTTTTTCGCATAATCCGCCTGTCTTCTTCTCTCAGATGGTCATATCCAAGCAGGTGCAACACACCGTGTATCGCCAGGTAAGCGACTTCACGCCGGAAGCTGTGTCCATATTCTTCCGCTTGCCGCCAGGCGGTCTGCAGGGAAATTACCACGTCGCCCAGCAGCACTTCATCCTCTCCCTCCCTTTGGAGAGACTCCCCTTCAAGCATGGAAAAAGACAGAACATCTGTGGGACTGTCTATCTCGCGGTACTGTAAATTTAAATCATTTATATAGCTGTCGTTAACAAAGACGATGCTTATCTCGGCTTCGTCGCCGAATCCTTCACCCCTGACAACCTCCTCAATAACCGTGATTAAAAAATCGGTTAGAGTACTATCCAGCGCCACCTCTTCCTGCAGGTTGCTTACGAATACTGACACGCTTCTTTCTCCTTTCAATTTCCTGTGAAAGATCCGGGTATTCCACCCGGGAGTGAAAGATTCCCGATAGCACGCGGACAAATGAGGCCGCTATAATATCGAGATCTTTAAAAGTCAAGTCACACTCGTCAAGCTGCCCGTCATTCAGCTTATCCTTGACGAATTTTCTCACCAGACCCTCGACGCGTGCCGGGGTGCGGTTCTGCAGCGAGCGAACCGCCGCTTCCACTGAGTCTGCCAGCATCACGATGGCGGCTTCTCTGGTTTGCGGCTTAGGCCCTTCGTAACGGAACTCTTCTTCGGTAACACTTTCAGTGCGGTCATTCTCCAGAGCCTTATGATAGAAATAACTAACCAGACTGTTTCCATGATGCTGCTCAATAATATCAATAATCCCCTGAGGCAGTTTACTCTCCCTGGCCAGCTCCACACCGTCTTTCACGTGGGAGGTGAGAATCAAGGTACTTAACGAGGGTCCGATTTTATCATGCGGATTTTCACAATCCATTTGGTTTTCAATAAAAAAGTATGGTCTTTTGAGTTTGCCGATATCATGGTAATAAGCGCCTACACGCACCATCAGCGAGTCGCTGCCCACCGCGTCGGCGGCCGCCTCCGCCAAGTTTCCCACAATGATACTGTGGTGATAAGTACCGGGCGCTTCGGTTAACAACCTCTTTAACAACATGTTGTTAGGATGCGAGAATTCCAAAAGTTTGACCGGCGAGGTAAGACGGAATGTACTTTCTAAAAAAGGCAAAGCGCCATTAGTTAATACGGACGACAGAATGCCGTTGGCAACCCCGAGGGCTATGCCAGATGAAATCAAAAGGCCGAATTGGATATTGTTGGCCAAACCAACCGTCAATATAGACACCACATTAGCAATGCTGGTATAAATCCCGGCCCGGACGAGGTCTCCCCGCTGGCTCAATTTCGATACACTGTATACTCCCGTGATCCCGCCGATTATACCTACAAAACCAAAACGGAGCTGATTGTCCGTCATTGTTCCAAGCATCAGGCTTAAGACTGCCACCACCAGCACAGCCAGCCGGGAATCCAGCAGTATGGCAATCAACATCCCTGCCGTGGCCAGAGGGACCATATAACCGAACTGAGCGCTGAACTCCGGCCACCGGCTAACATTAATGGCAATAATAGCTTTGCCGACGCCCAGGACCAAAAGGACAATTATACCAAGCAAATACAAGTGTCCGGGATGCTCATAAATCTCCCTGTTCTGTTGATAAAGATAAACGAGAACAACCACCGTGAGCAGCACTACCAGCAGCAGTACGCCGATGACTGAAGTCATATGCAACTTGGGGCGGTTTAGACCCAGCGCCTGCAGCTTGGCAAGGTGTTCCTCTGTTAGTATTTCCCCTTCTCCGATAATTTTTTCCCCTTCCTTGATTGAAACCATGACCGGGGATACGGAGGCCATAGCTTCTTCCTGCTTTTGCCTGGTTAGATCATAGTTGATAAAACCGTTGGGTCGAATGTAGTAATCAACAGCACCCTTGGCAAATTGTTCATATACTTTGGAAAGGCGCAGCCCGGCAATCATATTGTTGATGGATTTCTTATTTTCTTCCAGCCCGTCCTGAGTAATTCCGTCTCCATCCATCGCCTCAGCCACCAGGTTGTTTACTTCGGATTCAACCAGCATAGTGTCCTTGGCGGTGCCATGCGCCAGATCGCTAAGCTCAGCATCTTGCATAGCAAAAGGAAGAATGGAACGGAGCATGGCCACTTTTCCGGCAACGTCCAGCCCAGTATCGCTTTGCACGTCAGACAGCTTTTTAGCCAGATCGGAAATATCTTTCTGGACTGCGATACTTACTTTAGGGTCTACCGTATACACCTTATCGGCTTTTTCGGCAGCCTGGCGGCGCTCCATAGCAGTCTTGTTTTTATCTTCAAAGACGATGCTTTTTTCAGCCTTTACAGTTGTTGGAGACACCTGCCCCACGATCGTGTTGGATTTGTCATTAATAAAGCCGGATGATACGATCGCAGTAGTCAGAAATAAAAACAAAATCGCCGCGCCGCCCCGTCGCACCTTACGTTGCTTGGCCAACAGGGACAGAACGGCTGTGACTTTACTTTTTACCGCGCTAATAGTAAGCACGATTTCACCCCTCTTCGGTTACCGCCCTATTGCTCTCTTTCATATGCCCTGATAATCTCTTCAACCAGAGGGTGCCGTACAATGTCATCGCCAGTGAGGACATGGATGCCCAATCCTTTTATCTCCTTTAGAACTTTAACAGCGTTAACCAGGCCGGAAACCTGACCTTTCGGCAGGTCAATCTGGGTAATGTCCCCGGTTATTACCGCCTTAGAGCCAAAGCCAAGACGGGTCAAAAACATCTTCATCTGTTCCGGAGTGGTGTTCTGCGCCTCGTCCAGGATAATAAACGAATCCTCCAGTGTCCTGCCCCGCATGTAAGCCAGGGGAGCAATTTCAATAATGTGGCGTTCAAGATATTTTTGAGTATTTTCCACTCCCAATATATCATAGAGGCTATCGTAAAACGGCCTTAGATACGGGTCAACTTTATCTTGCAGATCACCGGGCAAGAACCCCAATTTCTCACCGGCTTCTACTGCCGGACGGGTCAAAACAAGGCGCCCGACTTGTTTGCCGCGCAACGCTTTGATCGCCATCACCACCGCCAGATAGGTTTTGCCCGTTCCGGCCGGGCCTACGGCAAAAACTATATCGTTATTTTTTATGGCTTCAACATATTTTTGCTGACCGATTGTTTTTGGTTTTATCTGTTTGCCTCTGGCGGAAATCATGGCCACTTCTCTGGCTATACTTTCCAGAGCGTTTTTCAAGCCGCCTTGCGCCGATTTAATCGCGTAACCTACCTCCTGGGCGGTTATGTGATTCCCCGCTTGATAAAAATTATTCAGCTGGGTCAATATCTCCTTTGCTTGCTCTACCTTCTCCTGCTCTCCGGTTATTGCCAGAGCATGGCCCCGGGCCACAACTTGAACGCCCAAAGTCCTTTCAACCTGTACCAGATGTTCGTCGTGCTTTCCAAATATTTCGGCAGCGGCGCCAATATCATCCAGTTCAACCCTGGCTTCAAATTTTTCTGTCAATACCCGGCCTCCTTTAAGGTTTAAAGAGTTTTTCCTTGCCGATATCCTCAATAGTTTCCAAAACTGCCTTTACCCGCACAACATTTTCATCATAATTGGCACTGACATCCTTCAGCCACTTTCCTTGAACAATAGCATCCCTGGGCAGTTGCTTCATTACAGTATCCAAGGCCGCTTCTCCAGCAGCTTTGCAGGTATCCTCCCGGCTGCGCTCATCACAGTAGCCGACCAACTCCAGATATTTTACTGTTACTAGTTCGACGGGCAGGTCAAGATTCCTCCATTGGGGAAGCTTTTTAACAGAAGTCTCTATCTCGTAGTGTTCAAAAGGGATATCCTCATTATTCAATAGAATTATCTCTTTTGAATTATATTTTAAACTGACGCGCTTTTCAGATCTCCCGGTCAAACGGTAACCGCTCTCAATAATCCGCGCTTCACCATAAGCCTCATACCAGACTCTGGCGCGGACAATACCCCTGGCATGGACATAATAAGCCGGCCTGAGCACTTTAGGCGGCTCCATCGGCTTTTTATCCTCTCCCTGATTGGCAGGTTCTTCTAATAAGGGTGGAATTTCACCGGAAATAAGCACCTGGCCTGGCGCAACCGTATCTCCCTCCTTAATCAGCGGGTTTCCGTTTAAAACCAACACTTCTTTGATCAAGCCGGCTTTCGAAGCCACAATGTGAGAAGGCCTGCGATCCTCCTCCTCCGGCACAACTCGTTCAGCGACCTCAATCGTCACTCTCGTGCCGTTGATATATACGCCTGTCCACGTTACAAGCGGAAGCCTTTCCAGAATCCGGGCTTCCATCTGCTCAGGCTTTATTTTCCACTTCGGCACTCCCCGGGACAAACCGGAATCAGCGGCGGCGTAAAGCACTTCCGCAGTAGTTAGCCGTTCGTTGCCCTTGACTTCTATAAACCACACAAAAGAAGAAAGAAAATAAAGTGTTCCCAGAAAGAAAATAAAACCCAGCGCCAGCGCCTTTCTGCGCCGTACTTTGACAATACTGAAAGGAAGTCCTCTTCTAGACTTAATACTGTAGCGGCAACCGGTTCGTCTGGCAATATGTCGCAGAGGTTTTATGGCTTGAAGCCGCACCTTGAGAAAAAAAGCATTATCCCCTGTTCTGGAAATATCCCAAAGGTATATACCCCTGCTCGCAGCCATGTTGATAAACTTTTCCGGAGCCTTACCGGTGACTATTATTGTAACATAACCAATGAAGTATGACACCAGTTTAAAAAACATCGTCCTCACCTCCGTTAATCGAAGCTTAATGACCGGATTATCCCTTCAATATGCAACTCGTCCGGCAGCAAATTACGGAGTGTCAAATTGTCCCCTTTAATTGCCACCTCACCCTCACCGACAGCTACCCGAACAGTATTCGCGGTATATTCTATAATCCCATGATGGTTTTCAATTTGCAGTTGAACATTGCCGATTAGAACAATTTTAGGCAGATCCAGCATCACATCACCGGGTAATTCAAGAAACTCTGAGAACTGCCTCTTAAGTTTCTTCTTAAAATCACGCCAGGCCATAAAAAATCCCCTCCTGCAAAATTTTATGCATCTAGAGGGGAATAGATTACTATTAATTGGAAAACAAACCAATCGAACACCAGTATTCAGAATTCAGAAATCTTAAGACGCAAAGCTTTTCTTTTTAGAGAAGCAGGGGGACGTTCTTTTTGCTTCCCTCTTGAGAGGGAAGCAAAAAGAACGTCCCCCTGCTCCCCCCCCTGCTCCCCCAAAAGAACGTCCCCCTGCTCCCCCAAAAGAACGTCCCCCTGCTTCTTCCCCCTGCTTCTTCCTGACTACTGAAATATTAAACGCCCGGCAATAGCCAGGCGTCTTGTTATCAGTATATTTATTAATGAAATCTCCGTTTTCTAGCCGCTTCAGATTTCTTTTTCCTTTTAACGCTAGGTTTTTCATAATGTTCATGTTTTCTTGCTTCGGCCAATACACCGGCTTTCTGACATGACCTTTTGAAGCGCCGGAGGGCGCTGTCAAGTGTTTCATTTTTACCAACTTTTACTTCAGCCACTATGCTCTCCCTCCCTCCGCCATAACCATGGAGCCAAAATTCTATCTATATGTTAACATCTTACTATATGCAAAAACACTTACTCATTATACAGCAGGGCATGTTAGCAGTCAACCAGTGATTTAGGCGCTTCCATACGGTAATTTTAGATACCGTTCTAACCTGGAGGCCATTTGAGCGGTCTTCCTGCCAGGAGGTGATAGTGGATATGCATCACAATTTGTTCCGCATCACGGCCGCAGTTGCTGATCAGCCTGAAGCCACGGTCGGCAAGACCTAATTCACGGATAACGCGGCCAGCGGCGATTTGAATCCGGCCCATTATCTCAGCGTCTTCTTCTTCTAAGTCAAAGAAGGTGGGAATGTGCTTTTTGGGAATCAACAGCAGGTGGACAGGCGCCTCCGGCTTGAGATCCTTAAATGCCATGACATAGCCGTCTTCATACACAACTTCCGCAGGTATTTCCTTATTAATAATTTTACAAAAAATGCAGTCCTGCACTTTACCACCTCCTCCCTGCCGAGAAATCATCAAAAAGACACACAACAACAATATTATTATTCAACATCAAGAAAATAAATCCTGCTTAACATTCAAACAATCCTGCCTTTTATCGCGGTTCCCCGAACTTCTTCAGCCATTACTTTCACTATCGACCCGATTAGTTGCTCACACCCCGAAAAGATCATTCGCACATAATTATCCGTGAGACCTTCATACAACCCGGTTTCTTCCTGATACTGCCGTTCAACCAGCACTTCCAGCACTTGTCCCAGCAATGACGCGGCAAAACCGGCCGCCAGCGTGCCACCCAGTTCGATCAGCTTGCGGCTGCGCGCTTCTTTAACCGCCGGTTCAACCTGACCGGTGAAACCGGCCGCAGGCGTGCCCGGGCGAGGCGAATATTTAAAAACATGCAGTCTGCTAAACGAAGTTTTCTTTAATAACCGGTAGGTATTGTCGAAACATTCATCTGTCTCTCCCGGGAAGCCGACCATCACATCAGTGGTCAAACCCAAGCCGGGAATGTTTTCCCGCAAAACACCGACCAAGCGGGTATATTCCCAAGCCGTGTAGCGCCTGCCCATTTTTTGCAGCACCAGATCGTCGCCGCTTTGCAGCGGAACGTGCAAGTGCCGGCAAAAAACAGGTGAACCGGCCAGGATTTCCACCAACTCCAGGGTAATATCATTTGGTTCGATTGAACTCAGGCGTACTCTCGACAAACCCTGTATTCCTGCCAGCTTGTTTAAAAGTCCGGCTAAGGTAACGTCGCCCGGCAGATCCTGACCGTAAGAGCCGGTGTGAATACCTGTAAGAACGATTTCCTTATA
Source organism: Pelotomaculum isophthalicicum JI (assembly GCF_029478095.1). Taxonomy (NCBI): domain Bacteria; kingdom Bacillati; phylum Bacillota; class Clostridia; order Eubacteriales; family Desulfotomaculaceae; genus Pelotomaculum; species Pelotomaculum isophthalicicum. Next base: position 38,121 of record NZ_JAKOAV010000027.1, read on the forward strand.
TCCCGCGGCCACTAATGCACTGGCAATCTCTAATATTTTTTCCGGGCGCCGGCTGCGCAGCCCTCCCCTGGCATACGGAACAATACAATATGTACAATAATTATTACAGCCGTCCTGAATCTTCAAAAAAGCGCGGGTCCTTTCCTGTAGAGGCAGCGCCGGCATTTCTTCAAATTCACAATCGTCTGCCAAATTGCTGACCGCATTTACAGGCATAAGACCCTTCTCCGCGGTTTCCACCAGTTCCACCAATTTTGTCCTGTCCTTAGTGCCTACCACCAGATCCACACCAGGTATCGCCAAGACCTTCTCCGGGGAAACCTGGGCGTAACAACCGGTGACAGCAATCAACGCGCCGGGATTGGTCCTGGCGGCACGGCGGATCAATTGCCTGGATTTGCGGTCACCCTGATGTGTTACTGTACAAGTATTGATTATGTAAATATCAGCTTCCTCTTCAAATTCCACCAGATGGTAGCCCCGATCACGGAAAATCCCCGCCAGCACGGCTGACTCGTACTGGTTGACCTTACAGCCCAAGGTGGATATGGCCACCCGCTTACCCTTCATTTAATCATCCCCCAAGATCGCCCCACTGGTAGAGAATCATTGTCAATACCGCCAATCCCGCAGTTTCAGTGCGCAAGATTCGCGGCCCTATGGTAACCGGGCGGACACCATGCAGCCGCGCGCATTCTACTTCCCCGGAAGAGAAACCTCCTTCCGGGCCGATAAAAACGTATATTTCCACCGGCGGCTTCTCGTGCCGCAGAAAACCCTTTAACGAATCCGATTTTTCTTCTTCCCACGGAATCAATGCCGCAGCTTCCGCCGGCAATGCGCTCAGCACCTGTTCCCAACTTTCGGGCCTGCTGATTTCCGGAATATCCGGGCGCCGGCATTGTTTAGCCGCTTCAAGGGCTATTCTCCGCCAGCGCTCCCACCGTTTAAGCTGTTTGTCCCCTTCCAGTTTAACCACAACCCGCTCGCTCAACAGGGGAATTAACCCATTTAACCCCAACTCAGTGCCTTTCTGAACGATAAAATCCATCTTGTCACCTTTGGGGATACCCTGTACCAAGGTAACCTTCGGCAAGTCTGGGGGTGCTGCAGCAAACTCCTTTTCAATCTTACAAGAAACATCTTTTTTGTCAACCCGTTCCAATACCGCCAAATACGATTTACCCTTCCCGTCCGACAAAACAATTCTTTCACCAACACCTAGACGCAGCACCCTGGCGACGTGAACGGCATCGGTTCCGCTCAGGCAAACCATGCCTTCACTTATTTGATTTGGCGACACGAAAAAATGGGGCAAGTTCATCCTAATATTTTTCTCCCACAAAGGCCACCCAATGGCCTTCACACAGCTGGTCGCGCACAGCCAATCCGTACGCCTCCATGGCGGCGCGTACTTCTTCGGCACGGTCACGGATAATCCCCGAAGCGATAAATATGCCGCCCGGAACCAGCGCCCTTGACGCGTCCGGGATTAAATTTATGATCACATCGGCGATAATATTTGACACGATCAAGTCGGCCTGCCCTTTTACCAGATCCAGCAGGTTGCCTTGAACGACCCGTACTATTCTGGCTGCCTGATTCCTTGCAACGTTTTCCAAAGCCACCTGACAGGCTGTTTCATCCAGATCCGTGGCCGTCACCCGGCCGGCGCCCAGCTTGGCGGCTGCCACCGCCAGAATACCTGAACCGGTGCCCACGTCGTAAACCGTGGCGCCGCTATGGACATGCATCTCCAATAAACGCAGACATAACAAAGTAGTGGTGTGTGTGCCGCAGCCAAACGCCATGCCTGGATCCATTTCAATGACCAAGTCGCCTTCTTTACCGCTCCATTCCACCCAGGAAGGTTTGACCACCAGCCGTTGACCGGCACGGACCGGCTTGTAGTAAGCGCGCCAGGCATTTGCCCAGTCTTCGTCTGCAATCCTGCGAGTGCTTACCCGCGGGACTGGATTAAACGCCAGCAGCTCAAGCGCTCGGTGAAAATTACTTAGTCTGCGGTTCAAACCCTGATTCACCGGAAAATATGACTTGACCAGCGGCCAATCGTGCTCAGACACTTTCCCGGGAACACCCCACTCATCAGGGTGTGTTTCCGCGGCATACCTGAGAATAACAGCCGGATCTTCAATAATTACCCCGCCGGTTTCCATCTCTTCAAACAATTCGGCTACCGCTTCCACCGTGCCGGGGGAAGTATAAACAGTAATTTCCAGCCAATCCACACATTTATCTCCCTTGTTATTTTAACCCATAAAAGCGTCTTTCATTTTTTCAAAAAAACTTTTATCACCTGAAGCATGGTGACGTTCGCTATCGATACGGTTGAATTCTTTTAACAAATCCTTCTGCTTATCATTGAGCTTAATGGGAGTGATCACTTTAACCCGCACATGTTGATCACCCTGGCCGTACCCGTTGATATGGGGGATGCCTTTTCCTTTCATACGAAAAACAGTGCCGGTTTGAGTGCCTTCGGGAATTTTTAACCTGGCTTTGCCGTCCAGTGTAGGGACATCCAATTCATCACCTAAAGCTGCCTGGGCAAACGAAACAGGTATTTCCAAAATCAAGTCATCGCCTTCCCGCTTAAAAATACGGTGCGGCTTGACATGAATATATACATAAAGATCACCAGGCGGACCGCCGCGCAGACCGGCTTCGCCCTCACCCGCGAGGCGGAGGCGGGAACCGCTGTCCACTCCGGGTGGTACGTTGATCTTGATATTGCGCGTCTTGCGCACCTGGCCGGTGCCGCGGCAAGTAGGGCAGGGTTTGTCTATGATCTTGCCGGCGCCGCCACAGCGGTCGCAAGTGCGTGACTGGACCACACGCCCGAAGGGAGTACTTTGAGAATATTGCATCTGGCCGGTGCCGCCGCAGGTCGGGCAGGTCTGGGGCTTGCTGCCCGCAGCCGCCCTGCTTCCCCCGCAAGTGCCGCAGGTTTCCACGCGCGGAACCTTTATCTCGCGTTCTAGACCGAAAGCGGCTTCTTTTAGGCTAATCTCCATATCCGTCCGGATGTCGGAACCTTTTTCCGGACCTGTGCGCCTGCGCCCGCCGCCACCAAAAAACATATCAAAGATGTCGCCAAAACCGCCGAAATCTCCAAAACCCCCGCCAAAGCCGCCAAAACCTTGCCCGTTGGTATCAGCATGGCCAAAATGATCATAATTTGACCTTTTTTCCGGATCACACAAAACGACATAAGCCTCGTTGATTTCTTTAAACTTGGCCTCAGCGTTCTGGTCACCCGGATTTGCGTCCGGGTGGTACTGGCGCGCAAGTTTACGGTAAGCTTTTTTTATCTCATCAGTGGTCGCATCTTTGGACACGCCAAGTACTTCATAGTAGTCGCGCTTAGCCATCTATCCACCACCTTAATATACTAAAACAAAGGAAAGGGGAATCGAAATTCCCCTTGAAAAGGTTTCTTCTACTTATTTTATAATATAAAAAACAGATTTGCTATTAATTTATCAGGTACTCAGAATTCAGTAGTCAGTAGTCAGAATATTTAAAGCAGATAAACTACTCTCTTATTCTGACTTCTGAATTCTGTCTCCTGAATTCTGCTCAGTTACTATTTATCTTCCTTTACCTCAAAATCCGCGTCCACCACATTATCCTTATCGCCCTGGCCCGCGCCACCGGCGTAGCCGGCGCCGGCGTTTCCGGCGTTTGCCTGTCCCTGGCCGGTTTGTTGGTACATCGAAGCGGTAAGTTCATATAGCGGGCTGGTGATTGCCTCCAGTTTAGCTTTAATCGATTCCACGCTGCCGCCCTTTATGGCTTCTTTTAACTCATCTGTGGCCTTCTGCAATTTTTCAACGGCAGACGCGTCGGCTTTGTCCTTAAAGTCCTTAATTGTTTTTTCAGCCTGGTAAACCATACTGTCGGCCTGGTTGCGTGTCTCTACTTCTTCTTTGCGTTTGGCGTCTTCCGCGGCGAATTTTTCAGCATTCTTAACCATTTGATCGATTTCTTTATCATTCAGGTTAGTGGAAGCGGTAATGGTCATACTCTGTTCTTTGCCTGTCCCCATATCCTTGGCGGACACATTAACAATGCCGTTGACATCGATATCAAATTTAACCTCAATTTGCGGCACACCCCTGGGCGCGGGCGGAATACCGGTGAGCGTGAAACGGCCCAGCGTCTTGTTGTCTCCCGCCATCTGGCGCTCGCCCTGGAGCACATGTATCTCCACTGAAGTCTGGCCGTCCGCGGCAGTGGAAAAGATCTGGCTCTTAGCGGTGGGTATGGTTGTATTGCGCTCGATCAGCCTGGTAAACACCCCGCCTAAAGTCTCGATACCGAGAGATAGCGGCGTTACGTCCAGCAGCAGCACATCCTTGACCTCTCCACCCAGAACTCCTCCCTGAATAGCGGCGCCTAACGAGACACATTCGTCCGGGTTAATCCCTTTATGCGGCTCCTTGCCCAAATACTTGCGTATGGCATCCTGCACCGCGGGTATTCTTGTCGAACCGCCCACCAATAGCACTTTGTCGATGTCCTTTGGCTGCAACCCGGCGTCGGACATGGCCTGGCGGGTGGGGCTCATCGTCTTTTCAATCAAATCGGCAGTCAGTTCTTCAAATTTAGCCCTGGTTAAATTTACATCCAGGTGTTTGGGCCCACCGGCGTCGGCCGTGATGAAAGGCAGGTTGATATTTGTGGTGGCAACACCGGACAGCTCAATTTTAGCCTTTTCAGCGGCTTCATTCAGACGCTGCATGGCCATCTTGTCGTTGCGCAGGTCTATCCCTGTTTCTCTCTTAAACTCGTCTGCCAGGAAACCAATTATCCGCTCGTCAAAATCATCGCCGCCCAGGCGGTTGTTGCCGCTGGTCGCCTTAACCTCAAACACGCCGTCGCCAAGTTCCAGAATGGATACGTCAAAAGTGCCGCCACCCAGGTCAAATACCAACACGGTTTGTTCTTCCCCTTTATCCAAACCATAGGCGAGCGCGGCGGCTGTAGGTTCGTTGATAATCCTCAGAACTTCCAGGCCGGCGATTTTGCCGGCGTCCTTGGTAGCCTGGCGTTGGGAGTCACTGAAATAAGCCGGCACAGTGATGACAGCCTTATCAACTTTACTCCCCAGGTAAGCTTCGGCGTCTGATTTCATTTTTTGCAGGATCATCGCCGAAATTTCTTGTGGAGTATAGTTTTTACCGTCAATCTTTACTTTGTAGTCGGTGCCCATGTGCCGTTTTATTGAACTAACAGTTCGCTCCGGGTTGCTGACAGCCTGGCGTTTGGCCACCTGGCCTACCAGTCTTTCACCGGTTTTCGAAAATCCCACCACGGAAGGAGTTGTTCTGGCCCCTTCGGCGTTGGGTATTACCACCGCTTCCCCACCTTCCATGACAGCCACACAGGAGTTGGTGGTACCCAGGTCAATACCTATTATCCTCGACATATCAATTAACCTCCTGATTATATTATCTTTATTATTTAAGATTCAAGCTAAATTTCAAGATGATTTGGCAACCTTGACCATGGCCGGCCGGATTACCTTCTCTTTTAAGTAATAACCACGCTGGAATTCTTCAATCACCGTATTGTCGGGATGTTCATCGGATTCCTCCTGCATCACTGCCTCGTGCTTAACCGGATCAAACTGCTCGCCGACCGCCGGAACGGGTGCCAGTCCTTCTGCTTGGAGGACATCCTGAAGCTGCCGGTAGATCATCTCCACTCCGGGCTTGAAATTCTCAATGGATTGACTTTCAGCGGCCAAAGCCCTGCCGAAATTGTCCAACACCGGCAGCAACGCCACGATCAACTGCTCGGAGGCATATTTAAAGAATTCTTCTTTCTCCTGGCGGGTTCTCCGCCTGTAATTTTCATAGTCGGCCTGTACCCTGGCCAAACGGTTGTAATAATCATCGGCGCGCGCTTTTTGCTCTTCCAGTTGAGACTGTAAAGACGTTAATTCCTCTTCTGCGTTCTTTCCTTCAATAGTGCCCGTATCCTCTGATACCAGGCCGGCGTCTGTTCCGTTTTGCTTCTCTGCAACTGGTTCCGCTTCCGGTTGTTCTATTTTTACTTCAAGGTTCTCTTTATATCCTTCCTCATGACTCACCCTGTCCTCACCTCGCAAAAAAATATTTTTCAGGTATTCAGAATTCAGTAGTCAGAATTCAGAATGTTTTAAGATAATAAACATTCTCTCTTTCCGGCTCCTGACATATCATTCTGACTACTGGCTACTGACTCCTGACTCCTGCATAATTATTGACTAACAATATCTTTATTGTGCATATCCTTTTCTTCCCGTTTTTTTATAATTGTATCTATTCTTAGAATGGCCTCGGCCACTTCACCCGCCGCTTTCAAGGCATGAATTTTCACATTGGCCGGATCAACAACACCTAGTTCGTACATATCGGCAACTTGGCCGCTGTCGCAGTCAACCGCCAGGGAATGCTTGCCCGTTTCCACCTGGGCGGCAATAACATCGCCCAGCTTTTCCAAAGGATTAAAGCCGGCGTTGGCCACAATTTGCGCCATGGGCCGCTTCAAGGCGTCAACCACACAATCCACTCCGTATGCGGCCATTCCCCTGATTCCTTCCCTAACTTTTTCCACCTCGCGTGCCACCGCCAGTTCCATGGACCCTCCACCGGGAACCACACCGCCCTTGATGGCGGACTGTACGGATGAAGCAGCGTCTTTGGCGATACGTTCCCTTTCGCCGACCACCTCTGATGTGGCCGCGCCCACCAGCACGGTTGCCATGGGCTTTCCCTTACCGCCCATCACCCATACCTGTTCAAGCTTTTCATCGCTGGAGACCTTATCAGCATAGCCCAGATATTTTTCAAGCTCATCCACAGCCTTTTTCAGGCCGGTACGTTTGATCATTCTCGCGCCCGTAAGTTCCGACGCCTTGCGCAGTTCCTTGTTGGCCACCCGCTGGACAACCATTATGCCGCTGTCCGCGAGAATCTCCTCAGCCGCGTCGTCCACTCCACGGTCAGCCAGAACCAAACCTACTCCCAAACCAGCTATTTTATCAATGTTCTCTTTGAACTCGGTCTGGAGTTGCAGGTAGCGGCTAAATCCCGCTTCGGTTCCTAAAGCCTCGTCATCAATTTCCTCCGGCTCAAGGGCGTCGTCAATCACCAACACTTTCACCCGATCCAGTTCTTTGGGCATCTGGCGGTTCATCCGCTCCTTGTTGATGATAACGCCCATAAAAACTTGATTCTCCGCCCCTTCTTCGGCAACAATCGTATCGGAAAATTTAAACGTAGGATCCTTAAATTTATCTTCACCAATCAACACTGCCGCACGCACCACCAGATCAGCTATATCCCCATGGTCTCGTCCGGCTATCAGCGCCACCTGCCGGACCGCCGGGTCCCCCAGTCCGACGACCGGGCGGGCTTGCTCACTCATAGCTTCAAGAGCTCTTTTCAAGCCGACACGCAGGCCTTCAATTACCCGCGCCACAGGCACACCTTTGGCAACCTGCTCAAAGCCGGCGCTGACCAGCGCCCCGGCCATCACCGTGGCCGTAGTGGTGCCATCCCCGATCTCCTCCTGCTGCGCCTTTGCTATGTTAATCAGCATTCTCGCAGCGGGGTGATTGGCTTCCATCATAGTCAGGATCGTCACACCGTCGTTTGTAATTACCACATCCCCAAATTTATCAACCAGCATGGTGTCCAGCCCCTTGGGCCCCAGGGTGCCTTCCACCGCTGAAGCGATAGCCCGGATAGCATTAGAGTTGGTCATCAGGGCCGCTAATTTTTCATCCACTTCAGAACCGGAAATTGCTTCCTTCTTCAAGCTCAAAAACGGTTCCCCCTCACTTTCTCTTGCCGCGGATCATCCGCTCCAGCGTCTGAGAAAGGTATTTTGTCATATAATCAACCACACTTACCACTTTGGCATACTCCATTCTGGTGGGTCCCAGCACTCCGAGCGAACCCATTTTGCGGCCACGCACAGTATAAGGAGCAGTGATCATACTGCATTCTTTCATATCCCACTGGTCGATCTCACCGCCGATCCGCACAGTCACACCCTCATCCTCGACCCTGCCTTCCAGAATATCGCAAAGGAGTTTTTCCTGTTCCATGATACTCAGCATCGTCTTAATCTTTTCCACGTTGTGGAATTCAGGTTGATTTAACATATTAAATACCCCGCCGAGGTAAATTTTATCCTCGACTTCAAGCGTCAGACTATCCTGGATCAATTCCATGACCAAATCCAGAATATGTTTATGCCGGGCAAGTTCGGAATAGATCTCCTTTATCAGGTTTAACTTAATACTCTTCATGGTAAGGCCTTGGAGTTTAGCGTTCAGCACCCTGGATATCGTTTCCATGTCCAAAGCTGTAATGCTCTCCGGTATCTCGATCATCCTGTGCTGAACAGCGCCGTTATCCATAACGGCGATTACCATAGCCTGGGATTGATGCATATATACAATTTGGACATGTTTTAGAATGCTGATGCCAATTCGCGGAGTCAGAACCATCGCGGTATAATGAGTTAACTGGGAGAGAAGCAGGCCGGTTCTATGAATCACCTGCCCGACATCTCTGACCTTTGCCCTATATTCCCGCCGGATTAACTCTTCTTCTTCCCTGGATAACTCCTGCTTTCTCATCAAAAAGTCGACATAATAACGGTAGCCGCGCTCGGACGGGATACGGCCCGCCGAGGTGTAAGGCTGTTCGATATATCCCTGCTCCTCCAGGTCTGACATCTCATTACGTATTGTAGCAGGGCTTACCCCCAGCTTGTATTTTTTTGCGATGGTCCGGGAGCCGACTGGTTCAGCGGTGGCAATGTAGTCGTGAACGATAGCTAGCAGTACCTTTTGCTTTCGGTCGTCCATTATTTTGCCGGACCCCCTTCTTGTTAGCACTCTATGCTATTGAGTGCTAAAAACCTCTAAATAAAAAATAGCACTACTATAACGAATTGTCAAGGGAATTGGAAAAAAGTCAGAGCTGACGCACGAAATTGTTTATAGAGCTTACAAGATGAAAATCATCCTATAAAAAACCATATACTTTTTTGGGGGCGGTTTTTAACACTTACACTTGACTAGATTCAAGCATTATGGGAATGA
>NZ_JAKOAV010000028.1 GCF_029478095.1 Pelotomaculum isophthalicicum JI
TAACTCGACAAGGTGTCCGGATGTTGCCGAAATGCTGTCCGGATAATTCCGTTATGCTGTCCGGATGTTGCCGTTACGCTGTCCGGATGCTACCGGAATGGGTGTCCGGATGCGGCCGAAATATGCAGGATAAACCTTTTTTAATGTAGAATAATTCAGTAAAATAGCATCAGGTAAGTAGTTCCTGATATGATAAAAAATTACCATGCGCTGAAAAAACAATGGAGGGGTGTCTGTGGACCTTTTTTCTGATCAAGTGATGGTTTCTCTGGTAAAGGAATTAGACGCCGGTGCTCTGCGTCAAAGAGTGATGGCTAATAATATCGCCAATGTAAATACTCCATACTTTAAAAAAACTGTCGTGGAATTTGACAGTTTGTTGAAAAAGGCTCTCGGCCGGGAGCCGGTGGAGATGATAACGACGGATCCCAGGCACTTTGGCGGAAAACCTTCACTGGCCGAACTGAGGCCGGAAGTATCCCTTAGTAAAGAAACTACTATGCGCACTGATGGAAACAACGTTGACATTGACGAGGAAATGACGAACCTTGCGGCAAATAGCATGCAATACCAGGCGGTTGCCAAAGAATTGAGTGAACGTTATTCCGGTTTGAGCTACGTTATTACTGGCGGAAGGAGATAAATAAATGGCCGGTTTTTTCACTTCTTTTGCGATCAGCGCATCAGGTCTTACGGCGGAGAGATTGCGTTTGGACTTGATCTCCAATAATATTGCCAATATGAATACTACCGGCAGGCCGAATGATCCGAACAACCCCCCCTATCGCAGGAGAATTCCCTTATTTGCTCAGATATTGAGGCAGGAAGAGGATGCGGGTGTGTCACAGCCGCTTTTTAGTGGCGCGGGTGTACGGGTAACCAAGGTGTTGGAAGACAGCAACCCGCCGCGGTTGGTCTACGACCCTTCTCATCCTGACGCTGACGAAAAAGGCTATGTGGCTTACCCTAATATTAATGTTGTTAATGAAATGGTTAATATGATTACTGCCACCAGAGCTTATGAAGCGAACGTGACGGCTTTAAACGCCGCCAAAGATATCGCTTTGAAGGCGATGGAAATAGGGCGCGGTTAAGAGGAGGACAGGCAAATGCAAGTATCACCTGTTGGGCTGGCCCTGCCGGTGCAACCGGCGGGACCCGGGAACAAGCAGGAAAGCGGGGGGAGTTCTTTCGCCGACATGTTGAACGACTCCCTGAAAAAATTAAATGATAGCAAGGTGAACGCCGATAACTTGACGCTAAAGTTTCTTACAGGTGAAATACAAGATTTTCACCAGGTTGCCATAGCCATGCAGGAAGCTAGTTTGACTATGCAGCTGGCCGTTGAAGTAAGAAATAAAGTGATTGAGGCTTATCAGGAAGTTTCCCGTATGCAAGTGTAATGCTTTTGTTGAATTTAACGCGTTTATTTGGATGTTTGAGGTGGTTTGATTGAACCTAGGCGGCTCTCTAGCCATGGTCAAGGAGAGATGGCAGGCCTTAAGCCGAAATCAAAAGATAATCTCGGTCCTGGTCGCTGCCGGTGTTTTAGTATGTTTTATATATCTTGGACTTATTGTCACAAGACCTAGTTATGCACCCTTATTATCGGGACTTGATCCGAAGGAAGCTGGAGCTATCGCTGAAAAATTAAAGACAATGAAAATTCCATACCAGCTTGCCGACCAAGGGCAAACTATCAAGGTGCCGGAGTCTCAGGTTTATGAAGCAAGGATCCAGTTAGCCAGCAGTGGCGTGTTGGGTGGGGACGGCAAGGGGTTTGAGCTTTTTGACCAGAATAAGTTCGGGCAAAGCGATTTCGACCAGCAGGTTAACTACCAGCGGGCCTTGCAAGAAGAATTAAGGAGAACAATAATACACATTGAAGGAGTGCAAGATGCCAGGGTTCATCTGGTGCTTCCGCAAAAAAGCGTGTTTGTCAACGATCAGGGTACCCCAACCGCTTCGGTGGCTTTGACGTTAAAACCCGGGGCCCAACTGAAGCCCGAGCAGGTTCAGGGAATTTGTGATCTCTTTGTGGGCAGCGTGGAAGGGCTAAAGCCTGAAAATATTCATATTATAGATAACGCGGGGAATGTCCTTAGTGAAAACTTGAAGTTAAACAACAACCCGGATGTAGTGCTCACCAAGACTACTTTGGAGCAGCAAAAATTGCAGCGGGAATATGAAAAAGAGCTGGAAATAAGGATTCAGCAGATGCTTGCCAAGATCACCGGCCAAAATAATTCCGTGGCGATGGTCACCGCTGATCTTGATTTTAGCAAACAGCAAGTAACTAACACTACTAACACAAACCCGGACAATGTGAAGGTTAGCGAGCATACCATAAAGGAAACAGGTAAAGGCAGCACGTCAGGCGGCGCGGTGGGAACCGATTCTAACATTACTACTACTCCCTTTGCCCAGAGCGTCGACTCATCTAACTTCAGCAAAGAAGATAACACCATCAACTATCAGGTGAGTTCAAAACAAGAAACACTGGTTGCGGCGCCAGGCAGAGTGAAGCGCCTGTCCGCGGCAGTGGTTGTTAAAGATAACGCGGACAGCCCGGTTGACGTTACTAAGATCAAGGATGCCGTAGCTGCCGCCATGGGGTATGATCAAAGCCGCGGTGATCAAATCAGTGTCACCAGTATGGCATTTGACGACTCGCTTCAGAAAAAACTTGACGCGGAAGCTGCTCAGGAAAAAAGCGCCAAGGATAGAAGCAGGATATATATTATTGCCGCGGTCGCCGGAATTATTCTGCTAGCGTTACTGGTTCTACTGGTTATTTATCTGGTGAACCGGCGCCGCAGTGCCCAAGCGCAGTTTGAAGAAGAACAAGAGATAGAAGAAACCTTCATTCCGGTGGGAGTCCTGGAAGCGGAGCCGGAGCATGAAATCAAGGACGATAAACAAGAGCAAATACGGAAAATTGCTACCGAGAGACCTGACGATATTGCTGAAATTATAAAAGTTTGGATGAGGGATTAGGAGGGACGACATTGCAGCTTTCCAAGCTGACCGGTTCTCAAAAAGCGGCCATACTTTTGATCGCCTTGGGTTCGGACTTGTCGGCCAAGGTTTTGAAACAGCGTTTCGCGGATGCTGAGATTGAACAGCTTACTCAGGAAATCTCCAATATGATCAAAGTGCCTCCTGAAATCAAGTATGCTGTTTTTGATGAGTTTTTTGAACTGCACCGGGCGCGGGAATTCCTGATCCACGGTGGGATGGGTTACGCCAAGGAATTGCTTGAGAAAACCCTTGGTCAGCAAAAGGCTTCTGAAATACTGTCCAAGCTGACCAAGGAAATGAAGTCAGTACCTTTTAGCGCCTTGCGCAAGGCTGATCCAAAGTCGATTTTAAACATTATCCGTGAAGAACACCCGCAAACCGTGGCGCTGGTTCTTGCCCATCTAACCCCGGAGCAAGCCGGCATTATTCTGGCGTCCATGCCGCCCGATATGCAAAGTGATATTGCCAGGCGTGTCGCTATTATTGACCGCTTGACCCCAGATGTGATCAAGGATGTTGAAGCTGTGCTGGAAAGCAAGATTTCTTCAGTAGTACAACAGGACCACTCCGTGGTGGGCGGTGTCCAAGCCCTCGTGGATATTCTGAACAGGGTGGGCAGAAGCGCGGAAAAAGTGGTTTTGGAAGGTTTGGAAAGGGAAGACCCGGCGCTGGCGGAAGAAGTCAAGCGGCGCATGCTTGTATTCGAAGACATGATTATGCTCCCGGATAACTTCATCCAGAGAGTTTTAAGGGAGGTCAATTCAAAAGATCTGGCTATGGCTATGCGTGGCGCCGGTGAAGAGGTGAACGCCAGGATATATAAAAACCTGTCCAAACGCGCGGCGGAAATGCTCAAAGAGGAAATCGAATTTATGGGACCGGTACGTTTAAGAGAAGTGGAACAAGCGCAGCAGAAGATCGTGAATATCTTGCGCAAGCTTGACGAAAGCGGCGAAATTATCATCTCGCGGGGTGGCGAGGATGTACTTGTATAAGATTATCAAGAGTACTGATGTGCGGGATAGCAACTTGCAAATATTGCCGCTCAGGTTGTGTAATTTTGTTGGGGAACCCCAGTTCGGTGACGGAAATGGGGACAACGCAACCCAGGAGACAGATCTGGAAGAAAATATTGATTTAAGCGCCGAAATCTTGGCGCAGGCTGAAGAAACATTAAGCGAGGCTCGCGCTGCCGCGGACGAACTAATCAGACAAGCCCGGCTTGACGGTGAAAATATCAAGCAAGAAGCTTGCCGTCAAGCGGAGCTTGAAAGTGAACAGATCAAACTGGAAGCGCGCAAGACCGCATTTGACCAGGGGTATCGGGACGGCTACCAGGAAGGGATGGCAAAAGCGAAGGAAGACGGCGAAACGATCCGGGAAATGGCTCTGGATGTATTGAAACAGTCGGAAGAAAGTCGCCGCCAGACCCTGAGGTCACTTGAAGGTAATATTATCAATCTGGCCAGGGAAATAGCCGAAAGGCTTTTGTCAGCCCAGTTGTCTCTTGAACCGGAAATTGTCTGTAACGTGGCCATGGAATCGCTTCGCCTGGTTGCGGATAGACTCCAGGTGGTTCTGTACATAAACCCGTCGGAACTGGCGCTGTATGAAAAAAGGAAAGAAGAGATGAGAGGTCTGCTGCCGGCGAAGGCGGAGCTTCAAGTAATTGCTGACGCTTCGATTGAGCCGGGCGGGTGCAGGGTCGAAACTGAGAGTGGACGGGTGGACGCTACTATGGAAACGCGGCGGGTAGCGTTATTTAAAGCTCTTTACGGTGAGGAGGGCTAGTTTGTGGAAAGTGCTCCAATAGACCTGTCGGTATGGAGGTCGCGCATAAAAGAAGCCAACTTGCTGAAACTGACCGGCAGGGTCACCCGTGTTATCGGACTCACAGTCGAAGTGCAGGGAATCAATTCTCCAATTGGAGAGGTTTGCGGGATTAATGTGCCGGGTGAACCTGAGCCGGTCCGGGCTGAAGTGGTAGGTTTCCGTGACGGGAGCACACTGCTGATGCCGCTTGGCGAACTCAGGGGGATTTACCAGGGGTGCAGCGTTATTCCCACAGGCAAGCCGTTTTATGTTAAAGTGGGGGAACAACTGCTCGGCAGGGTATTGGACGGTCTGGGTCATCCTTTGGACGGTCTGGGTCCTCTGAACGGGCTTACTGAAGAATACGCGGTGGACAATCGTCCACCAAACCCGCTAAAGAGAAAACGTATATCCGAGGTGCTGTCAACCGGAGTGCGGGTGGTGGATGCGTTTCTTACCTGCGGCCGGGGTCAGCGTATCGGCATTTTCTCCGGCAGCGGGGTGGGAAAAAGTACCTTAATGGGAATGATCTCGCGGTACGGCAGCGCCGACGTTAACGTTATCGCCTTAATCGGGGAGCGCGGCCGGGAGGTGCTGGATTTTATTGAGACCGACCTCGGCCCGGAGGGTTTGGCCCGCTCGGTGGTTGTAGTGGCGACATCTGAGCAGCCCGCGCTGGTGCGCTTAAAAGGCGCCTTTGTCGCTTGCGCTATTGCCGAGTATTTCCGGAATCAGGCTAAAGATGTGCTGTTGATGATGGATTCGGTGACCAGGTTTGCCATGGCGCAGCGCGAGGTTGGCCTGGCTATCGGGGAGCCGCCCGCGACTAAAGGCTATACTCCCTCTGTGTTCGCGCTGTTGCCCCGGCTGCTTGAACGGCCGGGCATGTCCGACACCGGCTCAATTACAGCTTTTTTTACCGTGCTTGTAGACGGAGATGATTTGAATGAACCGATTTCCGACGCGGTGCGCGGCATCCTGGACGGGCATATCGTGCTGTCCCGTTCACTAGCTGCGGCCAACCATTACCCGGCAGTGGATGTGCTGAACAGTGTCAGCCGCTTGATGCCCGATATTACCTCGGAGGAGCACCGGGCGCAGGCCGGGAAGTTGCGTGACTGGCTGGCAGCTTACCGCCAGGCGGAAGACTTGATCAATATCGGCGCTTACGTGGCGGGTTCAAACCCGCGGGTTGACGAGGCTATCGCTTCCTACCAGGGAATTGTTGACTTCTTGAAGCAGGGAATGCACGAGCATAATAATTACGATGACACATTAAACAGGCTAAGTGCGATAGCTCATGGAAAGAGGTGATCAAGCATCGTTAAGTTTCATTTTCAGCTTGAGCCGGTTTTGCGGCATCGCGCCGCTAAAGAAGTTTCAGCGGAGCAGGCCCTAGCCATGGCACATCACGAATATAACCGGCGCCTGGCAATGCTCGAGAATACCAGACAGCGTCTGGAAGCGGCGTTTGATGTGGCTGAAGAAGATGCGGACGTTCTGGGAGTGGCGTATTTGTCCTTTTACAGGGCTTCATTAAACAAGAAAATTGATATACAAGAAAAGGATGTCAGTAATGCCGGCCTCGTTGTTGAGAGTAGGCGCAATGCCGCTGTTCGGGCCAGACAGGAGCGGCAGGTCATTGAGATGTTGAAGGATAAGCATTTGATGAACTACAAGCGTGAAGTGGCGGCCAGGGAGCAAAAAGAAGTGGATGAACTGGCCCTTTATGCCTACCAGCGACGGCTGGACAATCTCTGACAAAAGCTTATTCATTAGTTAGCTTGTTAAGGTTGCTAAATGATAAGAACAGGAGGGGTGTTGTTATGAAATTAAAGTTTTTCGGGATTTTGTTGGTTTCTTTGCTCGCAGTAGCTATTTTTTCAGGGGGTATGCCCGGGGTTTCCGTGGCTGCGGATGTGTATCTGCCGATTCCGGGTGATAATAGCGTTTCGCAATGGGTGTATACTTCAACAACTGCAACTAAAGGTTGGACCAAGCTAAGTGCTATAAGCAAGAGTGTTGAGATTAATTTCGGCAAAGATAATTACCTTTTATTCAATAATAATATTAGCGGTGAAGGCATCAATGTTATTCTTAGGGATAAAACAATATTCCCCACTAATGACAGTTCCAGCATTAACGGTTCCTTTGCTCAGTCGGTTGATCCTAGTCCACCCCATGCTTATATTAATCATACAAATGACTGGATAGTAAAACCACTTTCCCCTGTATACACAATAGTCCCTAGTCAGACACTAACTGCAAGTAATGGTCCATTACCTGGATATAGCTTTGTTTCGCCCTCAACAATTACATTAAAGTATAACAGCAATATATCGGATTCTTATGAAACTGTGAGCGTTCTTTATCGTATTGATGACAACTCCCCCTGGGAGATACTGCCAGGGTTGGTGAACTCCGGTTCAAAGACAGTTACCGCTACTTTTACCACGAACGGCTTCGGCAGCTATTGCGTGGTTAACTTAGACAGTGATTTCAATGAGTTTTCACAGGAGATCGCGAGCGTCAACTGGTCACAGCAATATGTTCAATCACTGTGGAATAAAGGGATCATGAGTCAAACCGGGAGTAACGGGTACTTTGGACTTGTTGACGGTTCAAGCAATGAATACAATACGACCCGCGGCGAGTTCGCTTCAATGCTTGTAAAGGGTATGAGGCTTCCACTAGCCAGTCTGGACAATAACATTTTTTCCGATGTGACTTCTGCTAGTCCTTCATTGTTTGCTGATGGTGTACATTATGAATATTACTATCCGCAATGGCGTGAAAACGTTTGTACCGCGGCAAGTTACGGGCTTTTCAACGGTATCAGGACCGCTGGTGGTTCTCTGGTGTTTCAACCCACTGCGCCTGTAACGCGCGAACAGGCGGCTGCTTTGATCGCGCGTGCAGTAAATCTTAAGGTGGATTACATGGATGATCCCTCTAATGATAAGGTTTTAACTGCATTAAAAAAAATGTATGCTGATAATGATGACTATTTGAATATTAGCGTCTGGGCAAGACCTTATGTGCTTGCTGTTTCCAAGGCAAAATACATGTCAGGAACACTTAATGCAACTACCAAAAAATACAGCTTCAACCCAACGGATCCCATTACCCGTGCTGAAACAGCGAAAATTATTCAAAAGGTACTGAAGAACAAAAAGCTTATCTAAAGAGGAAGTCATCCGAAAAAGTGTGCCTCTTGATATAAATTTCTTGGAAAGGAGGTGAAAAATATGCAAATAGCGGCTGTTAATAATGTGTTGGTTTCACGGAAGGGAAACGGGACATTATCTGGAGATTCGGCGGACGCAGGAGGGTTTGACATGGCCATGGCTGCCATGCTGGCACTGCTAAATCCACAGCCCCCCGGAGCAAGCCAGGTTTCCGCCGGTTCCGGCGATGACAGTATCAATGCTCAAATTGCCGGGACTAGTAGTGGTGGTTTTGTTGACGTGCCAATAGTATCAGGTGAATTACCGGGAAATATGTTGATTGTGAGGCCGGCTTCTTCGCAACAGGACGCAGAATCAGTTGGTGGCGAAGCATTGGTGAATAGTAACACTACCACTGAAATAGCGCAAATACCCATGCCGGAAGTGCTTCCGGATACAACCCAGGTTATTACGGTAACAAACTCGCCTGAAGGTTTAATTAATCAATCACCGGGAGTGCTGCCGGACACAGCGCAGACTATTACGGTAACAACTCAGAATATTGCGGTAACAAATTCGCCTGAGAGTTTAATTAATCAATCACCGGAAATGCTTCCGGACACAGCCCAGGCTATTACAGTCACAACCTCACCTGAAGATTTGATTAATCAATCACCGGATGTGCCGCCGGACACGGCCCAAGCTATTATAGTCACAACTTTGCCTGAAAGTATAGCTAATCAATCAGCGGACCTTACCGGGCAAACAACCCAAGCTGTTTTATTTACGGAGGTAGAAGGGGAAGCGCAAAACAATCAGGCAATAGCTGGTAACAGCGCCATCACTGTGCAACCGGGAGACACTGCTAAGGTACAACCTCCTGCCACTGATAATAATATTTTTGCATCCGTGGTGATTTCAGAAGCAGGTAATGTGTCCGATAGCCAAGGAGTGCCAGGAAAAAATTCGGCTGTTCAGGATATACAATCCGACAACGTTTCGTTTGTTCCGATATCTGAAGCAACTTATGTTGCAGACTCTTCTGTTAATAACGATATAGGGCAGAGTTTGCAAGTTGTGTCTGATGCCGGAAATGCAAACGCAGTAGTCGCTGGGGTAAACACCACTGAAACGGATAATGTTGTTACAACGCAGTCTGAGCCTGAGAACGTGAACAATCCGGCTTCCGGTTCAATAGCTGCAGGAGAGCCACAGTTAACATCTGAAAAGAAAATTGTTACTTTTGTTTCGGAAAACGCTGTGATTAAACCGGATGTGGAGAACCAGTCCGGAGTCGTAACAGCGGAACAACAGCGTAATCCGGAATTAGCCTACCAGGGTGGCAATGAAAACAAGCTGCTGAATAACAAGCCAAAGGGACCACAAACCGCGGATGAGAGTAAAAATATAATATCGAACGATACAGTTCCGGCGGGAAAAGTTGATTCCAACAATGGATTGGGGACAGGCAATACGACTGATAATAGCGCTCAATTCCCTGCGCAGGTTGCCACTGACAGCTTAAAAGGAGTACCTTTGTCCAACCTCAGAGATAGGGTGCTTCAGGAAATAAGGCATGTATATAACAACATTGGCAATGACAATCGGCAAACACAGGTACAGCTAAAACTTGAGCCTGAGCAATTGGGACAGCTCACGATTAAACTTTATTTTCATAAAGGTGAATTAAACGCCCACTTTTACACCGCGAACAATAGCGTGAAAGAGGTTCTGGAAGGTTCGCTGCAGCAGTTAAGGACTTCCCTCGGCCAGCAGGATTTGAAATTAAATGAGGCGTTTGTGTTCGTCGGCAACGGCAGCCAGGACAATTCGAATTTTTATTATCAGGGAAGGAATCAGAGCGGCACAGTTCAATTCGGTAGCAATAACTACCATAAAGACAGTGACATTCCGGTTGAGCCTGCACAGTCCGGCAGGACCGAAACTGGTTCGAGTTCCCGGCAGGTTGACTATTTAGTATAAACAGGATGTGATGTTTTAATGGAAGTAAATTCAACCACTAATGATTATTCGTATCCAACGGAAGCGAAAAGGAAAGATCCTGTAAAGACACTTGACAAGGATGCGTTTCTCCAGTTGTTCGTAACTCAGTTGCAAAACCAGGACCCAGCCAGCCCGCAGGATACAAGCGCATTTATTTCGCAAATGGCTCAATTTACCATGCTTGAGCAATTGACAAATATGAATACAGAAATCACCAAGCTCAAACTTTCGCAGGAGATGGGTCAGGCGTCGGCGCTAATCGGACATCAGGTGAAAATTACCGCCGATAGTACTGATAGTTCCGGTAGTTCCGTTATTAATGAAGTTTCTGGTCAGGTGGAAAAAGTCACACTTACAGGTGATACTGTGCAAGTATATGTAAATGGAACTGCTTATGGGCTGGATAAGGTGACCGAAATCAAGTAGGAGTGGTGCGAGATGAACCATAACATTAGTTCAATCCTGCCTGTTGCGCCGCTTCCGGTCATACCGGCAACTGGGGGCGGACAGTCGCCGCGGAAAGACGATAAGCTGTCCTTTCAGGAAGCAGTTCAGCGGGAGATTGAAAAAAACCAGGGATTAAAGATCTCGGCACACGCCGAAAAACGGCTAAAAGAAAGGAATATTGTTTTAGCTCAGGATGATCTGGCCAAGATTAATACGGCTGTAAAACAGGCTGAATCCAAGGGGGCGCGGGAATCATTGATAATCTACGGTGATTTGGCTTTGATTACCAGCGTACGCAATAAAACAATAGTAACAGCCATGGACGGAAACTTTGCGACGGACCACGTTTTTACCAACATAGACAGCGCGGTGATTGTAAAGTAAACGAGCTTCAAAAAATATTTCACAGCCGGCCCGAAAGGAGGCTGTGCAGCCGCCGAACGACTGAGGCGGCTATCAAAAAGGAGGATAAATAATGATTAGATCTCTTTTTTCCGGCGCTTCGGGTATGAAAAACCACCAGATCAGAATGGATGTTATCGGCAACAATGTCGCCAATGTCAACACAACCGGCTTTAAAGGCAGCAGGACTAATTTCCAGGATATTCTTTACCAGACGGTACGTTATCCCAGTGCCGGCGTTGATAACATAGGTGGAATCAACCCGTCTCAAGTCGGTCTGGGCGTGATGGTTTCCAGCATCACCAACAATACCGGCCAGGGTGGTTTGCAGAATACCGGCCGCTCACTGGACCTTGCCGTCAACGGTAACGGCTGGTATGTATTGTCGACTAACGGAGAAGCTGTGGCGGGAACTGGTGAAATTAATGAAAGGTATTCCAGAGAGGGGATATTCTATATTGATAATGTAGGTAATATCGTTAATTCAAGCGGCTACAACCTTTGCGATGTTGGGGGTAATCCTATCCAGCTTGATATCGCCTCAAGCGGGGTTGCGACTATAAATATTTCGAAAGACGGGTGGATTTCTTACACTCTATTGGATGGTACAAAAAATGACAATGCTTTTCAGATAGGCCTGGCCATGTTTCCCAACCAGGATGGCCTGGAGCGCGATGGACTGAATATGTATAAAATTTCGCCAACCAGCGGTAATGCTGTTGAAGTGTTCGGAGCTCCGGGCGGCACTACAGGCGGATATGGCACGATCAACTCCGGTTTCCTGGAAATGTCCAACGTGGATTTAACAGACGAATTCGTTAACATGATTACCACTCAGCGCGGTTACCAGGCTAATGCCAGGACGGTTACTACTTCCGACCAGATTTTGGAGGAATTGTTAAATATCAAACGGTAGCTGAGTTTCTACCTTTACATGCAGTATCTTATTTGGCTGTAATGCATAGTTTGTTTATAGAATCCAAGAAAAGTAGGTGTGGCCGTGCCAAAGGACAGTGAAAAACCTCAGGGAAAAGGAACGAAAAAAGATAAGCCTAAAAAGAAAAAAATACTACTGATTTTGCTTATAGTCCTGGTGGTTTTAGCCGGTTCTGCGGCCGGCTGGTATTTCTTTTTTAAAAGTCCGGCCGGGGATAGCGCGGTGGCAAAGAAGGCCAGTAGTGTAGAAGAAACGAAAGCGCCTGAAAAAAATACAAAAGCAAAAGAAGTACAAAATGAAAAGCTGGATCTGGGCGAGGTGGTGGTGAATCTTTCCGGTGACGGGGGAGGACACTACCTCAGGGTGAAGGTTGTTATAGAGTATCCTAAGGATAATAAAGATCTGGCCAAGGAATTAAAAGACAAGCAGCATCAAGTAATGGATACTTTGATTTCCACTTTGCGCACTAAAACGCTTACTGACGTCACTTCCACCGGTTCGGTAGAGAATCTTAAAAAAAGCTTGCTTAAAGAAATCAATAATAATTTGAAAACCGGAGATATTGCCGGGATATTCTTCACGGATTTTCTGGTCCAGTAGGGGGAAGCGCTTTGATGACCGAAGAGGAAATCAGGTCTCTTCTAGGCGGCCCGCGAAAAGGCGAGGTTGAAATTAGAAAAGTACAATTTCCTTCATTAAAACCGGCTGCAGAAATGGAAAACCTGAAAACAGGCCTGTTTCACCTTGATGATGTTTACATTGAGATAAGCGTTGAGCTTGGCCAAGGAGAGCTTAAGCTGGGGGAATTACTGAGCCTGGAGGAAGGTTCTGTGCTAAGACTTGATAAAGCTGTGGGTGAATCGGTTGAAGTGAATATTAACCAGCAAAGGTTTGCCAAAGGAGAAGTTATAGTAGTTAATGATGTGTTTAACGTCCGGATTAATGCCATCAACAAGACGCAAAATCTAAAATTGTCGGAAGGCTTGCTATGAGCAATGATTTAATCTGGGCTGCGGTACGTGTTCTGGTTGCTTTACCGCTTGTTCTTTTGATGGCTTACCTGGTATTGAAGTACGGCCTAGCTAAGCGATATGCGGCAACACCGGGCAAAAACCGGATGAAGCTGGTTGAGCAGCTTCCCCTGGGGCCTAAAACGGTCTTAAGTCTGGTTGGCTTGGGTGAGAAATATTACTTGCTGGCCCACCAGGACAACTCTATTCAATTAATTAAGGAACTGGATGAGTTGCCTTTACAGGAAAAGATAGTGGTAGAAGAGGTTATGGAGTTGACCCCCCGGGCCATAAAAGAAATCGATCAGAACCGGGGAACCGGTAAAACCGGGGAAACAGGGCCAATTCCCGGCCGCTTAAAAAAGGGGAAATATATTTTTAAGGCTGGTCTGGTTGCTTTGGACAAGCTGCGTTCACAAGTTGCTTCTCACAGTGGAGCCAACATGAAACATGGAAACAAACCTGATAGGTAACGGTGAAATGAGTGAAAAGTTTGAAGGCTAAGCTCACGGTCCTTCTTTTACTATTAGCGGTAATATTTTTATTGACCACGGAAGCGGCGGCCGCGCCGCTTCCGGCTGTTGACCTGAACGTTCATCCTTCTGACAGCCCGGAGCAGGTGGTAGACACTGTTAAACTGCTTGTCCTGTTGACTCTATTATCACTGGCGCCTGCTTTCCTGGTGATGATGACTTCTTTTACCAGGATCGTGATTGTTCTTTCACTGTTGCGCACAGCCCTGGGAGTGCCATTGATCCCAAGCAATCAGGTTATAGTAGGTCTTGCTTTGTTTCTAACAGCTTTTATTATGGCGCCAACCTACAAACAGATCAATGAGGAGGCGCTGCAACCATACTTGAATAATCAGGTCGGGCAGCAAGAAGCGCAGAACCTGGCGGCTAGGCCTCTGCAGAGCTTTATGATCAGGCAGACCAGGGAAAAAGACCTGGGGCTGTTTGTAAATCTGGCGAAAATGGAAAAGCCGGAGAAACCGGAAGATGTGCCTTTATATGTGGTGATACCTGCATTTGTTATCAGCGAATTGAAAACGGCCTTTGAAATCGGGTTTTTGCTTTTTATACCTTTCCTGGTTATTGATATGGTTGTGGCCAGCATCCTGATGGCAATGGGTATGTTTATGCTTCCACCGGTGATGATTGCGTTGCCTTTTAAGCTGCTTCTCTTTGTAATGGTAGACGGCTGGTCGCTGGTTGTTAAATCCCTGGTGGAGAGCTTCCGGTGAGGAGGGAAAAGTTTTGAGCCAAACTTTTGTGGTTCACTTGGCGCGTGAAGCTTTGTTCATGGTATTGCTCCTCGCGGGACCTTCTATGGCTGTCGCGCTTTTAATCGGACTGCTGATTAGTGTTCTCCAGGCCACCACCCAGATCCAGGACCAAATGTTGAATATGGTGCCGAAGATCGTGGGGATGTTCTTAACTTTGCTGTTGCTGGGTTCATGGATGCTTAAAAGCGTGATCAATTACACAACCAACCTCTTTAACCAGATACCTAATTTACTACATTAGCCGGGGTGTTGATATTTGCCCGACATAAGCCAGGTTATGGCCTTCTTCTTGGTGTTTTTAAGGGCTGCAGCCTTCATGATTTCCGGACCGCTTTTTGGTTTCAGGGGTATTCCTCCGCTTTTTAAAGTCGGGTTTTCCCTGGCGTTGGCTGTTGTTCTTTTCCCTACAGCCGCCGCCAACCTGGCGACACTACCCGGAGGAGTCTGGGGATTTGGGCTGGCGGTGATCAGTGAAATTGGCGTCGGCTTGATGTTAGGCACTACGGTTACAATTATTCTTAACAGTATCCGGATGGCCGGACAGATGATTGATATGCAGATAGGTTATTCGATGGCTTCTTTGGTTGACCCGATGAACGGATCGCAAAACACGCTGTTAGCCCAGTATCTGTACCTGCTGTCATTGATTCTCTTCCTTATGCTAGACGGCCATTATACCTTGATTATGGGCCTGGCAAAAAGCTACCAGCTTGTGCCGTTAAGCGCGGCAGCCCTTAACGGCAGCGTGCCGCTTGTGC
This sequence comes from Pelotomaculum isophthalicicum JI, assembly GCF_029478095.1. Classification (NCBI taxonomy): domain Bacteria; kingdom Bacillati; phylum Bacillota; class Clostridia; order Eubacteriales; family Desulfotomaculaceae; genus Pelotomaculum; species Pelotomaculum isophthalicicum. The sequence continues at coordinate 14,844 of NZ_JAKOAV010000028.1, forward strand.
TGATCAAAACATTTTCCGGAGCGTTTACCATCGCGTTACAGGTAAGTGCGCCCGTTTTAGCTGTATTGCTGGTGAGTGACCTGGCACTTGGCTTTTTATCACGTACCACACCTCAGATTAATGTTTTCCTTACCGGTTTTCTTGTTAAAATAGTGGTCGGTATATTGACCTTGAGCTTTTTAATCCCTCTGCTCGGGACTGTCTTTCATTCATTGATTAACATGATCGAAAGAGATTTATATTCACTGATGAGAGCGTTGATATAAATGGCCGGCAGCGCACAAGAAAAAACAGAACAGGCGACACCCAAGCGTTTAGAGGAGGCGCGGCGAAAGGGGCAGGTGGCCAAAAGCGCTGATTTGACCGGTGCTTTGTGTCTGTTGGCGATAGTTGTTTTGCTATTTGCCATAAAAGACACCTTTTTTCTGGAGCTGCAACGTTATTTGACCGGCTATTTCAGTGAGGTCGGCCGTCATTACGGTTCGAATTACAACCCGCTGCTGTCGATTAGAGATGCCGTGATGTTTTTCATGAAAGTGCTCGCTCCTTTTTTTGGTGTGGCTTTGCTGGTAGTTATAGCCTCCAACGTGGCTCAAGTTGGTTTCCTTTTTTCCAGCGAGGCGTTGCGGCCCAACCTGGATACGTTAAATCCACTGTCGGGCTTGCAACGTATGTTTTCCCGCCGCAGCCTGGTTGAGTTAGTCAAGTCGGTTTTAAAGTTTTCCATTATCGGAGGGATCACATATCTATTAATTAGAAAAAATCTGGATAGCCTTCTTGTGCTGTTCAACTGCTCACCATGGGGTATTTACCAGGTTATCGTCGGTTTTATTATTAAGGTTGCCTTCTATGCCGGACTTTGTTACCTGGTTTTATCGCTGTTTGATTATCTTTACCAACGATGGGAATACAATAAAAACCTGATGATGAGCAAGCAAGAGGTGAAAGATGAATTCAAGCAGATGGAAGGCGACCAGCAGATTAAGTCCAAACGGCGGGAGGTCCACCGCAATATTTCGATGAACCGGATTGCCAAGGAAGTGCCCCAAGCCACTGTGGTAGTAACCAACCCTACCCGCCTGGCGGTTGCCCTGCGCTACGAACAGGGCGAGATGGCGGCGCCGCGTCTGGTGGCTAAAGGCGCCGGGCATTTTGCCTCGCGGATCAAAGAAATTGCCCGGGATAATGGTGTCCCGGTCATTGAGAATAAAGAAGTGGCGCAGTTTATTTATAAGAATGTTGATATTGACCAGGAAATACCCCTGGAAATTTACCAGGCGGTAGCGCAAATCCTGGCCATGGTTTACCGGCTGAAGGCTAAAGAAAACTATCGTTCTTATTAATAAGTACTCAGGAGTCAGTAGTCAGGAGTCAGAATAAAAAAACCGTTATTATTTGAATTATTCTAAGTGCTGAACATTGAATTCTGAATACTTGATCTAAATACTTGTTCAGTAATCAGTATTCAGAAGTCAGTAGTCAAGTAAAGAATGTCTATTGTTTTGAATTATTCTGAATTCTGACTCCTGACTCCTGAATACTTAACAGTAATGACAAGCGGAGGGAAGAAGATGGCTTCTCCAACTCCCCTGCCCGTAACGGCCAGAGCATATATAAAGAAGAGCAGCGACTTGATTATCGCCGGGCTGATCGTCGGGATCATCCTGTTGATTATCATTCCGCTGAAACCGGGTTTTCTTGATATCTTGCTCACTTTAAGCATGACTATGGGGCTGGTGATCCTATTAATCACTATGTTTACTATTGAGCCTCTGCAGTTTTCCGTTTTTCCCTCGCTCTTGCTGGTGACTACTCTTTACCGTTTGGCGCTGAATATTTCATCCACCCGCTTAATTTTAGGGAGCGCCGCGGCCGGTAAGGTGATCGCGGCTTTTGGAGAGTTTGTGGTCGGCGGCAGCTACGTGGTGGGAATGGTTGTATTTATTATTATCACTGTTATCCAGTTTGTGGTGATCACCAACGGCGCCGGCAGGGTGGCGGAAGTTGCCGCGCGTTTTACCCTGGATGCCATGCCGGGCAAGCAAATGAGCATTGACGCTGAGTTTAACGCGGGTATGATTAACGAGGTTGAGGCGCGGGATAGGCGGAAGCGTCTGCAGCGTGAGGCGGATTTCTTCGGGGCGATGGACGGGGCCAGCAAGTTCGTCCGCGGTGACGCTATTGCCGGTATTATTATCATTATTATTAACATTTTAGGCGGCCTGATTATCGGCATGGTGCAAAAGAACATGTCCTTTCTTCAAGCGCTGCAGACTTATACGTTACTGACAATCGGTGAGGGTTTGGTTGCCCAGATACCGGCGCTTCTTATCTCAACCGCGACTGGCATTCTGGTCACCAGGTCCACTTCCGACACCAGCTTTGGTAAAGATCTGTCAAGTCAGTTTTTAAATTTTCCAAAAGTGTTGATAGTTGCTACTTTTATCCTATTCGTGATCGGCCTTATTCCGGCCATGCCCAATATACTGTTTCTATCCCTGGCTGGGGTTACAGGATATCTGGCTTACAATATGATCCGGGCGGAGAAGAAAAAAACAACGGCGAAGCGGGAACAGGTTGCACGGGAAAGCCGAGAACAAAAGAAAGAGCCGGAAAATGTTTCTACTTTCTTTCAAGTCGATACCTTGGAAATTGAAATTGGGTATAACCTGATCTTGTTGACTGATGAAGGACAGGGTGGTGACTTGCTGCACCGTTTGGCGGCTGTCCGGCGCCAGTGTGCCGGAGAAATGGGGATTTATGTCCGCCCGATCCGGATCAGGGACAACCTGCAGCTTAACCCAAACGCTTATTCTTTTAAGTTGCGCGGTATTGAAATAGCCGCTGGCGAGTTGATGCCGGGGCAGTTCCTGGCCATGGACCCGCTTGGGCAGGAGTTGAATGTCAAGGGGACACCTACCACTGAGCCGACTTTTGGACTGCCGGCCTGGTGGGTGTCTGCCGAAGACCGAGACCAGGTGGAAATGAACGGGTTTACTGTTGTTGACTGTGCCACTGTTTTGGTTACCCATCTCACTGAAGTTGTCAAGAGGCACGCGCACGAACTGTTAGGCAGGCAGGAAGTTAAAGAATTGCTGGATGTCGTGAAAGAAAAGAATTCGGTTGTTGTTGAGGAACTGGTCCCTGACTTGATGACCATGGGTGAAGTGCAAAAAATCTTGCAAAATCTCCTGAAAGAAAGAGTGCCGATAAGAGACCTGGCCGGTATTCTGGAGGCGTTGGCAGACGGCGCCAGGATTAGCAAGGACCCTGACTACCTGACGGAATGTACGCGTCAGGCCTTGTCCAGGACCATTTGCAGCCAGTATACGGGGACGGACTCATCAAAAATTGCGGTAGTCACTTTGCATCCCAGGTTGGAACAGTCTGTCGCCGACTCTATTGAACAGACTCAAATGGGTTCTTATCCTGTTTTGGAACCGCAAGTTGCCAGGCAAGTGTTAAATAAGTTGAAGGAAACAGTGGATAACCTCACCCTGCGCGGGTTTCCTCCGGTGGTTCTTTGTTCATCAAAGGTACGCCTGCCGTTTCGCAGGTTGACGGAAAGGTTTCTGCCGAACCTTGCCGTGCTGTCAATGAATGAAATCGCTCCGAATGTAGAAGTTGAGGCTATAGGGACGGTGACGTTAGATTGAAAATTAAGCGTTATGTAGTCAGGGAAATGCAGGAGGCTATCAGGCTGATAAAGCAGGATCTGGGTCCGGATGCGGTGATTGTCAGCAGTTACAAGGTGCCTGCCAAAGGTATTGCGGGATTTTTTATGCCCAGGTTGCTCGAAGTAACTGCCGCCCTGGATGAGCCCCATGAGATTAATTTTAGATTGAAAAGAGCCCCGGTGCAACTGGCCGCGACAGCCGGCAATAGTGCAAACAGTCAAAGTAGCCCGGCGGTTGCGTTGCCCTTAAAGCAGCAAGGACATGGTGAACGTACTCTCTACCTTACCAGTGGCAGATACGGCGCAAGGAGACCGGACAATCCGGCGGACAGCCAGCTGGCGGAAGGTCCAGGCCCAGTGGGGCGGGAGGTCCGGCAAGGCGTGGAAAGGAGAAGCCTCTTCGAAATGATTGTCAATAAAGAAATGGAAGCAGGCCAGGGTGGAGATCCCGTATTCAATTGGAGAAGAGCGCTGATAAAAATGGATGTGGATGAAAATATAGTCGAGAGACTGTTGTCGGACCTCAACAGTGAATTAAGCCAGTCCGGTAGTGAATTTGAGAATGTCTATCTGAATATCAAGAGGCAAGTCATCCGCCTGTTGGAGCCGGCTTATATTCCAACAGAAAAAACCAGGGTGTTGACCTTCGTTGGGCCTACCGGGGTGGGAAAGACAACCACACTAGCGAAATTGGCGACTAAATTAAGCCTTAATGAGAATAAGAAGATTGCCCTGGTCGCGATTCAAACATACCGGCTGGGAGCTATGGAACAACTACAGGCTTATGGGGATTTTCTGGGCATTCCGGTTGAGGTGGTAATGACTCCGGCTGAATTGGCTAGAGTGTTGGAAAACCACTCCGATAAAGACTTTGTACTCGTTGATACTGCCGGCCGCTCGGCGCGAAATAACGGGCAGTTGCTGGAACTCAAAAGTTTTCTTGACGCTGTCGGGGAACCACAGGATATTTTTTTGGTTTTAAGTCTGACCACGAAAAATAGAGATTTAAACAAAATTGCTTTTGAATTTCAAAAAATAAAATGCTCAAAAATAATTTTTACTAAACTTGATGAAACCGAGACCTATGGCTCTATTTTGAATTTAGTAAGTGCTTACGGTATGCCTGTGGCTTATCTGGCGGACGGCCAGGGCATACCGGACTGTATTAGCGAAGCAAAGCCCAGGAGTATAGCAGAATTACTATTCAGGGGAGTTGACCCGGATGAAGTTATGGCCACCTAAGGCGGGCCGAATTTACCGGGGTTCAATAGTAAAAAGCGAAAACACGCCTTCTGGCCCCAGAGCAATCGCTGTGGCTAGCGGGAAAGGCGGAGTCGGCAAGACGAGCCTGTCGGTAAACCTGGCGCTATGCATGGCTAAGATGGGTCTCAATGTTACCCTGCTTGACGCGGATCTCGGTCTGGCCAACGCAGAGGTCATGCTTGGGCTGGTTCCCCGCTTTAGCTTGTACGAGGTGCTCTATGGAGATAAAACTATTGAGGAAATTACTGTACAGGGTCCGTTTGGGATAAATGTGATATCCGGCGGTTCCGGTTGTCTGGAGATGGCCAATTTGGACCACAACAGGCGGCAGTGGCTTTTAAAAATGTTCGACCGGTTCAACTGTCGTGACGATGTGCTTATTATTGATAATGGCGCGGGTATCAATAAGAACGTGCTTGGTTTCTTAGCGGCAGCCGGGGAAGTGATCATAGTGGTTACACCCGATCCGACTTCGTTGACTGACGCTTATGCGCTAATAAAAGTGCTTGCCAATTATAAAGTGCATTCGGAAGTATATCTCGTGGTTAACCGCGCCTCCGGCAAGCAGGAGGCAATACATACGTTAAACAAGATACAAACAGTTGCCGGCCGGTTTTTAGAAATAAAGATCAACAACCTAGGTTGGATCCCTGAAGACAGGGTGGTCGCTCAGGCAATAAGAAAGCAGCAACCTTTCTTTATAACCAGCCCCTCTTCAACGGCTTCCCGGAGCGTTGCCGGGATGGCGGAATTATTAACGGGAGTTGCTCCTTCTCCCGCGGTTAGTGGGGGGTTCTGGGGCAAGTTGATGGGGTTATTTGGTTAGGGGGAACATTGTTGGCTGTGCAAAATTGGATTAGGATCAACCAGAACATCCGGGTTGCCCGTCTTGATAGCGATGATGACTGGTATGCTTCCAGTGTGCAGGATATTAACGAACGTGAGTTTTGTATTTCAGTTCCGTTGAAGGAATCGAGGCCGCTGGTTTTAAGTAAAGGAGAACAGGTAAAAGTATCATTTATCGCTGACATGACACGGTATGAGTTTATCACAAAAACGCGCGGACGGCGGTACGATAACATCCCGTTGTTCGTGCTGGCCATGCCGAAAGAGTACACTCGCGTTCAGCTAAGAGATTTTGTCAGGGTTCCCATAACTTTGGAAGTAGATTATGCCAGGATTCCCATTGGAGGCAAAGAACCTGTCTTTTTGAAGGCAGATAGTATTGATTTAAGCGGCGGCGGGATCAGGTTATTGATTAATAATGATTTGGCCGCGGAAACGCGTATAATTATCAAGTTTACAATTCCATTAAAGACAGGACCCCAAGAGATAGAAGTCGTTGGCAGGGTTGTAAGGATCTGGGCCGACGAGCGTACAAGATTGCGCCAAGCCGCTATCCAATTTGTGAAAATAAACCGCAAACAAGAGGATTTAATTACCCGCTTTTTATTTAATATAATGTCTGAACAAAGGCGGCTAAGATAAAATTAAATATTTTTACGTTAGATATAAACTCGTAAAAAGTGCAGCCTCCTTTATGGAAATGGGTGATGACATGGCTGTTACCGAAGAGCTTTGGCGGGAATACCGCACAACAAGGGAGGAAAATATTAAGCATGAATTAGTTACGGCTCACCTGTCTTTGGTGAAACATCTCGCGGGGCGGCTGGCGGTCAGATTGCCTGCCATAATAGATCAGGAAGACTTGGAAAGCTACGGGGTGTTCGGTCTCTTGGAGGCAGTGGAAAAATATAATCCTGATCTGGGAACCAGCTTCAAGGCTTACGCATACAGCCGCATTAAGGGCGCCATGATTGATGAAATACGTAAGTTGAACTGGGTGCCCCGTACAGTATGGCAAAAAATACAGCAGTTAAATTTGACCAAGGAAAGATTGCAAAAAGAGCATGGCGAGAATATGTCGGAAGAAATGCTGGCCGGGGCAATGGGTTTAACCTTGTCCGAGTTGCACAAGCTGGCCGGACAGACCAACTTGCTTAATCTTTCCTCACTAGATGAAATCGCATCGGGCACTGACGGTGAACCAGTTCGTTTGGTGGATTTAATCCGGGACCCGGCAAGTCCCGATCCACTGGATGTCGTCGAAGGAAAGGAAGGTAAACGACAATTAACTGAAGCTATCAGGACACTTTCTGAAAAAGACCAGTTGGTATTATCGCTTTATTATCAAGAGAGACTGACATTAAAGGAGATTAGTAAAGTGCTTGAAGTTTCGGAATCAAGGGTCTGTCAGTTGCATACCCGGGCGATAGAAAGGTTGAGGAAAAAGTTGAAAAATATTTGATTCATGGTGTAGTGAGATAAAGTATTACGAAACATTAATCGAAGGGTGTGGTATGAATTGTTAAGGGGCTTGTATATGGCTGCTTCCGGGATGGATGTTTTACAAACATGTATTGACGGGACGGCAAATGATATTTCGAACGCGACGACACCTGGTTACAAAAAGGATACTTATTTAATTAAGAGTTTTCCCGAGATGCTTTTGATCGAAAAAGGAGGCCCTCAAAATAAAAACCCATTGTTGCCGCAGCACACCCGAAAAATTGGAACCACAAGCATAGGGGCGCGGTTGGCGGAAATATCAACTGATTTCACCACGGGGAGTGTTCAAGAAACTGGGAATAAAACGGACATTTTTCTGAGTGGTCCGGGTTTTTTTGCGGTAAACGCTCCGGCACAGGGTGATCCGGGAAGAGTCTGTTATACCCGCAATGGCGCCTTTAAGATTGACGAAAATGGCTATCTGGCTACTGCCGGAGGTTATCGTGTGCTGGGTGAGAATGGCGAAATATTACTAGGAAATTCGGAATTGAAATTCGACGTTACGTCTGACGGGAGCGTTATGGTCGACGGTGTCCGGGTGGAAAAACTCCAACTGGCTGAGTTTAGCAATCTTAATAGTCTTTACAAAGAGACTGACGATTTATTTGTTGACAGAGAAGGGGCGGCGGAAACCGCATCCAACACTTCTGTTAAACAAGGTTTTCTGGAGGGCTCTAATGTCAATCCTGTTGACGAGATGGTTAATTTGATTACCGTAACCAGGGCATATGAGGCTAACCAGCGCTTGATTCAATCCCAGGACGAAATGCTGTCTAAAGCAGTTAACCAGGTGGGTAGTTTGAGGTAAGTACTCAGGAGTCAGAAGTCAAGGAGTCAGAATAAAAGAATGGTTTACATCCCGAAATATTCTGAATTCCGACTACTGAATTCTGAGTACCTGAATAATAACGGTAAAAATGCCTTTTTTCTGGTTTAGTTGCACAAAAAATAACCGATGGATAGAATTTCCTAAAGATTATGGTATTATAGAGGTGTAAGGTTATGCTAAAAGCATTGAGTAGCAGCGCTTGTGGAATGAACGCACAACAATTGAAAGTTGATACATTGGCTAATAATCTGACCAATATCGACACACCTGGTTATAAGAAACTCCGGGCCAATTTTGCCGAACTGATCAACCAACCGGTTGAGTATACCGGTTCTCCAGGTAACCCTGACGTAACCTCTGGCAATGGTGTGCGGGTAGCTGAAGTGGCCAAATATTTTAGCCCGGGTGATGTCATAAAAACTGGACGCTCACTGGATCTTGCCGTGAAAGGAGAAGGCTTTTTCCGGGTTGTCCGCGGCGGCGAGGAGTATTATACACGCGACGGCACTTTTAACCTTGATGAGTCCGGTAACCTGGTGACTCCTAATGGCTGCGTGCTGGAGGGGATCCGGTTTAATCCAGACGCAAATAAAATAATGATTTCTGCGGACGGAAAAGTTACAGCCGAAGGACCCCAAGGCGTGTCTGAATCAGGTCAAATCCAGCTGTACAAGTTTACTAATCTGGCGGGACTAAAGTTGGAAGGAGAGGATCTTTTATCATTTGATAGTGAACTGGGAGAGGTTGTGCCCGGAGTTGCCGCAAGTCCCGGATATGGAACGATTATGCAAGGGTTTCTGGAAGCGCCGAACTTTAGTTTGGTGGAAGAGATGACAAATCTAATTGAAGCCCAGCGAGCATATGGTTTTAACGCCCGGACCATGCGTACCGCGGATGAAATGTGGGGGATGGCTAATAATTTGCGGAAGTAAGGTGATCGTAAAATGCAGGTTTCACCGGTACGGGAAGCAACGGCATTCCAGGCAGCTAACTATACCGAGATTCAGGTGGGTATAGCCGATTTGAAAGTTGCATCACAGCCGGATCGCTTAATTACCCTGGGCCTTGGTTCCTGTGTCGGGCTTACCCTGTACGACCCGGCTGCCAAGATAGGGGGGTTGTTACATATTATGCTCCCTGACAGTACCCAGTTCAATAGTGTTACGAAACCAGCCAAGTTTGCCGACTTGGGAATACCTCTCCTGTTATCGGAAATTAGACGATACGGTGGCAAGGTTAGTAACCTTCAAGCGAAGATAGCTGGTGGAGCGCAGATGTTTTCCGGGTTAAATGAAAAATTTGTTTTAAATATCGGGGAGCGAAATATTGCCATGACCAAGCTGACTTTAAAAAACTTGGGTATCCGGATACTGGCGGAGGAAGTGGGCGGAAACAGGGGCAGAACCATGATTTTAGATACAACTAACGGTCAGGTGACTATCCGGACAGTGGGAACCCCGTTGAAAGTAATTTGATTGTCAGGCAAGTAAATATTTAAGATATATGGAGATAAGGAATTTAAGTATGGATTTTTCACTTTTTAAAGATAGAATACGCAGCAATTTTAAATTGGATTTGAACGCTTATAAAGAGAATCAGTTAAAGCGCCGATTGGACAGCTTGATGACAAAGCAAAAAATAAATAATGGCGACTACGCCGGCTTTTTTAAATTATTGAACTCAGACAGAAAAGCTTACACGGACTTCCTCGATACCGTGACTATCAATGTATCAGAGTTTTTTCGCGATAAGTCGATGTTTAGCGTACTGGAAGAAAAAGTTATGCCAATGCTGTTGGAAAAAGGTGCCTTGAAAGTCTGGAGCGCAGCCTGCTCCAACGGGGCTGAACCCTATTCCATAGCGATTATTTTGCACGAATTATCTCCAAATCGGCGCCACCAGATCGAAGGCACTGATCTGGACCGGAATATTCTGCAGGCGGCGGCCGATGCTTGTTATAATCAAGATCAGGTGCGTAATGTCAGCGGTCCAAGACTTGACAAATATTTCAGAAAAGAAGGCAACATGTACTACTTACATGACAATATAAAGAACATGGTTAACTTGCGGCAGCACGACCTGCTGCTGGATCAGTACGGGCAAAGCTACGACTTGATCGCCTGCCGGAATGTGATGATATACTTTACCAGGGAAGCGCAGGATGTTTTGAATAATAAATTTGTCAAGGCGCTGAAACCTGGAGGCGTGCTGTTTATTGGCGCCAGTGAGATGATATTCAACTATAAAGAACTGGGTCTTGAAAAAATTGCCTCGTGTTATTACCTTAGAAAGTAATTAAAGAGGGGATTAATATGTTGGATAAAAAGGTAATCCCGGATGTTTATATTGACGCTTTACAGGAAATAAGCAATATCGGCTTGGGCAACGCGGCTACCGCTTTAGCTGAACTGCTTGATAAAAAAGTGGATATGGCTGTTCCAAAAGCCTTCTTTATCGATGTGGAAGAAATATTCAACATGGTAGGCGGACCTGAGGAAGTAGTGTCATGCGTCTTTTTGAATGTCGAAGGTGATGTTCCCGGAACAGTATTGTTTATTTTTACGGAGCAGAGCACCTACAGGTTAATTGAAATGTTGATGGGACAGGGGGTTGGTGATGTTACAGAACTGGACGTTATGGGTGAGTCGGCTGTTTCCGAAATAGGCAATGTTTTAACGGGCTCATTTATGAACGCCATCGGTGGGATGACCGGTCTGAGTATGAATACTTCGGTTCCTATGTTTGCTTTTGATATGTTCGGGGCGATTTTAAGCACTTCCCTTGTGGCCAGCGGTCACTGGGATGATCAAGTCCTGTTTATTGAAACAGTTTTTTTCCAGGAAACAGACGAAATAAGAGGACATTTTTTTATGCTGCCGGAAACCGGAGCCCTAAACCGGCTTTTTGAAGCACTTGGCATTACAGAAGGAGCATAGACTATTGACAGGAGGGAACTATTTTGGGGAAGCGGATTTTAATCGTTGACGATGCGGCTTTTATGAGGATGATGATTAAAAATATCGTTAGCAAGAACGGTTATGAGGTAGTTGGTGAAGCGGAAAACGGGCAAATTGCCGTAGAGTTGTACAAGCAGCATAAGCCCGACCTTGTGACCATGGACATTACTATGCCGGAAATGAACGGGATTGAAGGTGTCAAAGCGATTCGCAGTATTGATCCCAATGCTAACGTGATCATGTGCAGCGCGATGGGCCAGCAAGCCATGGTAATGGAGGCGATACAGGCCGGCGCGAAAGACTTTATCGTTAAGCCATTCCAGCAAGACCGGATCCTCCAGGCCATCGAAAGAGTCATGGCAAGGGCCGGCCAGTAAAAGTATTTAGGGAAGGAATAACTTATGGACGTACTTTCCCAGAATGAAATAGATGCCTTATTAAACGCGCTGTCAACCGGCGAGGTAAAAATTGAGGAGCTAAAGGACACCCAAAAGAGTATTGATTATAAATTATATGATTTTCGGCGTCCGAATAAATTCTCCAAGGAACATCTGCGCTCCTTGCAGGTGTTGCATAGTGTCTTTACAAGGTTTTTAACGAACTTTTTAACGGGTTACCTCAGAACCAACATTCAGGTGGAAGTTGTTTCCGTTGACCAGTTGACGTATGAGGATTTTATCAAGTCTATACCGAGTCCGACTGTAATCACCATTTTTAAAGTGAAGCCTTTTGAAGAAAATGCTATTATCCAATTTGATCCGATGTTTTTATTCCCCATGATCGACCTTTTTTTCGGCGGAAACGGGGAAGCGCCTGGAGAAGTCCGGGAACTGACGGATATAGAACTCTCTGTTACGAAAAATATCAGTGACATTTTATTAGATAATCTAGTGTTGTCGTGGAAGGACATTGTCTTAATCGAACATGAGATTTTGTCTGTGGAAACAAACCCAAACTTGCATCAAATTTTCCCATTTAATGAGATTGTGGCTTTAATAACAATGACTACCAAAGTGGGGGAATCAACAAAAGGCTTTATTAACCTTTGCCTGCCGTTCACTTTGCTCGATCCCGTCATAATTCAACCGGCTCAGCAAAAGCGTTTTGGAGCACATATTTCCGCCGCGGACGAGAAAGAGAGGAAAAAAGTTGAGTATTGGCTTGGCTTTCCAAAAATTGAACTGACTGTCGTAACCGGCCAGGCACAAATCACGGTCCGTGATTTCTTGCAGTTGCAGGAAGGCGATGTTATGGTTATAGACAGGAAGATGGACCAGGATATGGATGTTTACGTTGGTGAGAACTTGAAATATAAAGCGCAAGCCGGTACGCTGGGAAACCAGTTCGCCGTACAAATAACCGCGCTGGCGGGGGAAGGCGATCATGATGTCTGATGGATTACTGAAACAGGAAGAAATTGATGCTCTTTTGGGCGGTTCGGATCAGGAACCTGCGCAAGATGAAGCGGTGAGTGAAGATTTCCAGGATGAAAAACTGGAAATTGAGGAACCAGTTGAAGAGACAAGCGTGATTAATGATTTAAAGAATGAGGAAAAAGACGCGCTGGGGGAGATCGGCAACATTTGTATGGGTTCTGCCTCAACAACCCTGTCAATGTTGCTTAACCAAAAGGTAAACATTACGAGCCCTTTTGTCACTGTTACCACTCTGGAGAATTTATTTTCAGGCTTTACAGTTCCTTACATGACCATTTATATTCAATATATCGAGGGACTTTCCGGGTTTAACCTGTTGGCGATGAAGTTGGGTGACGCCGCCGTATTGGCTGACTTGATGATGGGCGGCGACGGCACAAATATAACCGAGGAGTTAACTGATATCGGTGTCAGTGCGGCGTCAGAGGCCATGAACCAGATGATTGGCTCATCTTCAACCTCTATGGCGTCAATGTTCGGACGGACTGTTAATATATCTCCCCCTGAAACAATCGTGTACCGTCAATTGGAAGGTATTAAAGCTCTGCAAGAGGTTGTAAATGGTCCGGTGGTAGTTGCTTCATTTAAAATGACTATCGGTGAAATACTGGACACCCAAATCATGCAGGTTATGGGTATAGAAACGGCAAGGGAAGAGGCAAAGTTCATTCTCGGCAACTTGTATAATGATTCCGTTGAGGAGCCGGGTATTAAAGAAGAGCCTCCAGCGGAGGAAATAGTTGAGGAAAAATTAGACGTTGGGGAATTCAACGGACTGGCCAACGATTTTTTAAGCAGCTTGGATGAAGACATAACGGAACCGGAACCGTCGATGCCATTCACAGCAGTGGGTTCAAGCGATAAAACAGCGCCGGCGCAGCAAATTCCGGTTAAACCCGTTGCGTCCTCTGCTACGCTGGCCGCCCCGCCCGGGATTGACCAAAAGCGGCTGGATATGCTCTTGGATATCCCTTTAAAGGTTACCGCCTTGCTTGGGCGAACCAAGTGGCCGATTAAAGATATTTTGGGAATAGCGCCTGGTTCCGTCGTTGAGTTGGAGAGTCTGGTTGATGAGCCGGTGGAGATACTGGTTAACGGCATTCTCGTAGCTATGGGTGAAGTTGTTGTTGTAAATGAAAACTTCGGGGTGCGTATTACCAGTATAATTGGACAGGAGGAAAGAATACAAAAACTTATGCAAAGAAAGATACCCTGATGAGATCAGGGTATCTTAGCAATAGTTACATAGCGAGTATAAGTTTTGCGGAGATATGTAATAATAAGCTGTTAATATAGAAATGTGGCACTAATTCAAGACACAATGTAAGTGAGCTTTCAGAGGAGAGAAAATTGAAAGTATTTGCTATCGGGGATGTACACCTGTCTTTTTACAGTCCGGTTGACCCTCGCTGTTGGGATAATGTTAAGGTCTCCAAACCCATGGATATATTCGGGGAAGAGTGGTATGAACACTACCGCAAGATTTATGATAATTGGTTGAGCGTGGTAGGACCGGAGGATTTGGTTTTGATGCCGGGTGATTTTTCCTGGGCGATGAAGCTTGACGAGGCGCGTTATGACCTGGAATTCCTGGGTCTTTTACCTGGAACCATTGCCGGGGTGGCGGGGAACCATGATTACTGGTGGCAAAGCCTGTCCCAGGTGCGTGCGGCATTACCTGCAAATATGCGGGTAATCCAGAACGACCACCTGGTTTTTGGAGATTTAGCCATTTGTGGCTCAAGAGGGTGGAGTTGTCCGGGGGAGGCGCACTATGAGGCGCACTATAAAGAAGAAGATCAGAAAATTTACCGCCGGGAACTGCTCAGGATGGAAAACTCGTTAAAAGGTGTCCAAGCAGGAGCGCAAAAGATAGTTGTGATCACCCACTTTATGCCTACCAGCGAGCAGCACGAAAAAAATGATATGATTGAACTGTTCTTGCGGTACGGGGTGGACTCCGTAGTCTATGGCCACTTGCATTCGGACGCTGTCCGGTTGAAACTGCCGGATCGTGCTTGGGGGATAAATTTTCATTTAGTCAGCGCCGATTATGTGAATTTTGCGCCTGTGAAAATAATGTGAGAAGCAAGGGGACGTTCATTTTGCTTCCCTTTGCAAGGGAAGCAAAATGAACGTCCCCTTGCTTCTCTTGCAGAAAGAGGGGTATTGGTGAAAACCAAGGCTGTATTGTTTGATCTAGACGGTACTCTTGTAGATACGTTACCTTTGATAATCCAAACCTACAGGAAAGTGTTTCATGGTATGAAGATCCCTTGGGGTGATAATGACGTAGTAAAGTTGATCGGACTTCCCTTGGTGGAAATTGCCAGACGTTTTGTTGGAAAGAATGAGCCTCAGTTTGTTGAGCTTTATCAATATTATTACCAGTTGGAGCATGACCGCTTAACCAGGCTGTTTCCAGGCACATTAGAAATCATCAAATATTTAAAGAATCTGGGCCTTAAGCTCGGCATTGTGACTTCAAAAGGCAAGCCGGTTACTTTACGGACGATTGCTTATACAGGATTGGACTGTTTGATGGATGTAGTGGTAACAGCCCACGATGTTGTTAAACCAAAGCCTGACCCGGAGCCATTGTTTAAAGCTCTGGCGTCGCTGGAGACCGCGGCTGACCGGTCAATTTTTATCGGCGACAGCAGGTTGGACATATTAACCGGACAAAATGCCGGGGCACGCGCTTTAGGTGTAACTTGGGGGCTTGACGACAAGGAAGAATTAGAAAAACTGGCTCCGGACGGTTTGCTGGACAGCTGGGAAGAAATAAATCTTTATCTGTAGCAGGTTAACTGAGCAGGAGTCAGAATTCAGGAGTCAGGAGTCAGGAGTCAGGAGTCAGAATAAGAGAATGGTTATCGGTCTTGAAATATTCTGAATTCTGACTACTGAATTCTGAATACTTGAATAGTGACGTAACAAGAAGCATGGCTGTTACCAGGATATTTGTCCTGAGAATAGCTGATGTCATTTGCTGGAGGTATCTTATTGGTTGTCGGAGTGTTAACAATTGAATTGTTCATTGGCGAAGCACACTCGCTCAAAGAAAAGAGAAGGGTGCTAAAAAGTGTCATAATGGAAGCAAGGGGACGTTCTTTTTGCTTCCCCCTTGCAAGGGGGAAGCAAAAAGAACGTCCCCTTGCTTCCCAAAGACCTCCACTTCTATTAGTGGGGGTTACCGATTCAGACTTCGATTAGGATAGAGTCCCCCACCAAAGCCCTGAAGTTTAGCGGAAGCTAAACGAGTTCACTGTCTTAAAATATTCTGAATTCTGACTCCTGACTCCTGAATACTTGAATAGTAACGTAACAGGAAACATGCTTATTGGTAGGATAACTATTCTCAGAATAGCCGTTACCATCGCCGGAGGAAATTAGATTGGTTGTCGGAGTGTTAACAATTGAATTGTTCATTGGCGAAGCACACTCGCTCAAAGAAAAGAGAAGGGTGCTAAAAAGTGTCATAGACCGGATAAAAACGCGTTTTAACGTTTCTATCGCGGAGATCGGAGAAATGGATACCTGGCAACGTTCTACTTTAGGCCTGTCAATAATAAGCAACGAACAAGCCTACGTCCACAAAGTCTTTGCTGCCATAGTAAGTTTTATCGAAGTCCAGGGAACGCTGACTGTTATTGATTATCAAATACAATTGTTATAAGTTAATTCCTCAACTTATAGTGTTTTTCACCCATAGCCGTACCTTTTTATACCACGATGGAATAGCGTTGAATATGAAAGAATAATTGGAATGGCGGGAAGTTAGAGTCAGCATGTTTGAGTTGGTTTCCATAAAGATTAAGGTGGGCTTTAGTTTACCGTCTTTATCGGGCACATATTTGCCGGTTAATCGATGGTTTGTCATAAATTAACACCCCTGTAATACATTATATATTTTAGGGGTGTCATGTTAAAGAGGTTGATTTTGTCGTTTTTTAACATTTCTATATAGTAATTAAAACATCGGCTGCGCGTACGCCTTGTCCTTTTGGGAATACGAACAAAGGGTTAATATCAAGTTCGTTAATTTGAGGAAAGTCCACTGAAATTTGGGATAATTTTAAGAGTACATCTACAATTGCCTCTTGATCCGCCGGGGGCTTGCCACGAAGACCGGATAAAACCTTGAATCCTTTTATTTCACCGATCATTTCCCTGGTGTCTTCCATGTTCAAAGGGGCGATTCTTAAGGATACGTCTTCCAGCGCTTCAACAAAGATTCCTCCCAATCCGAACATCACTGTCGGGCCAAAGACCGGGTCACGGCTGATACCGGCGATAACTTCAATCCCCCCGGTAAGCATCTCTTGCACCAAAATGCCCCGGATCAAAGCGTCAGGGTTGTGTTTTTTTACGCTATGAATAATTTCTCTGTAAGCTTCTTTAATTTTTTCCGGAGTTTCAATATTAAGTTTGACTCCCCCGGCTTCGGTCTTGTGAGGTATATCGGGTGAGTCGATTTTCAAGGCCACGTGGCAGCCCAGCCCGGCTGCAATTTTAACTGCCTCTTCCTCATTAGTGGCTAAGCTTTCTCTCGTGGTCAGGATACCGCAAGATCTTAGTATTTCCTTGGATTGTGATTCCGACAGCTTATCGCCGGGTTTATAACTTTTTAGCAAAACGGCTGTTTTCTCTCTGTCAGGCATAGGAGAATGAGAAATTTGGGACCGGTTAAAGTATGAATCAACCTTGGCGGAATATTTCGCCAACGCGGCCAGGCTGCGCGCTGCATAATCAATCTCCCTTACAGCGGGAACCTGGTGTTCTCTAAAGAAACGCAGATCTTCAATCGCCGCTTCATCCGAACCCCACACCAGCACCAGCACAGGCTTGCCTGAATGAGCCAACAAATCGACAATTTCCCTCGTAGGTTGCGACCAGCCCTTGCGGGATGCCCAATGCAAGATGATCAGCATATCCACGCCGGGGTCTTTTATTACCAGGTTAGTTGTTTCTCTTAACAGGGTGGGGTCAGTCAAAATCCGTGAGGTCATATCAATAGGATTGGCTGTTGTGCCGAATGAAGGCAGCAGCTTACTTAGGGAGGCCTGTGTATGGGTGCTCAACAGCCCTACTTCAAGACCGGCTTCGACACACTTGTCGGCTAGTAAGACACCATTTCCGCCGGAACCGACAATAATGCCGACTTTGTTTCCGCGGGGCAGGCTGTTGCCGGCCAGCAAAGATAGTATTGTGATAAACTCCTCCACACTTTCAGCCCTAATGATGCCTTTTTGTTTGAAAAAAGAACTATAAACGCGGTCCGAACCCGCCAACGCGCCTGTGTGTGAAGAAGCCGCCCTGGCTGCCGCCGGATGGCGCCCGGTTTTTATCAATATAACCGGCTTTTTGGCTTGAAGCGCCATTTCAGCCGCTTGAAAAAGTTTGCGCCCGTCTTTGATTCCTTCTAAATAACCTCCGATTACTTTGGTGGCGGCGTCTTCGACCATATAGGCAAGATAATCGGCGAACTGAAGGTCGGTCTCATTGCCTGAACTGATAAAATAAGTAAATCCGATACCCCGGTCTGAAGCTATAGCGTGCATTATTGCCCCGAATCCACCGCTTTGGCTGATAAATCCAAAAAAATTAGGCACTATTACTTTCTCCGGCAGCTCTGAAATAACAAATCCCGCTGTCATCGCGTTTTGGGCATTGAATATTCCCATGCAGTTCGGGCCGCACAAGGCGATATCACTTTCTCGCGCCAGTATTGCCATATCTTCCTGAAATTTAATACCTGAACCGCCTACTTCGGCAAACCCTGAAGTAAAAACTATGGCAGCCTTTACTTTCTTCGCGGCACACTCATGAAGAGCTTTTTGAGTCAATTGAGCGGAAACAGCGATAACTGCCAGATCCACTTCATCAGGAATATCACTTAGGGAAGGATAGCATGGTAACCCGGCAATCTTTACGTGTTTTGGATTAACCGGGTATATGCTGCCGGTGTAGCCGTTATTGATTAATGAAACAATCGGCATGCCGCCAGGTTTGGCAGGATTGGCCGAAGCTCCGATAATGGCAATTGAACGGGGATAGAATAAGTAATTCATTGCTTTGCTTCCCCGTAATTGTGAATTATCCAATGATAACTCCCTCACTTTTTTAAGAAACTTGCTCGGGTTATAATTTAAAGATTTAATATTGTTGACCTGATTTTTTTAACGTGCTATAATAAAACCCGTAATTCTGCAATAGTTATTTGATTTACAATAAAATTTGCGGCAGTGGCGGAATTGGCAGACGCGCTAGATTCAGGTTCTAGTGGGCATTAAGCTCGTGGGGGTTCAAGTCCCTTCTGCCGCACCAATTTAGTAATTACGCGGGATACAGGATTTTTGCATTACTAGCAAAAAATCCTGTATTTTTTTTACGCACGATTAGAATTTATATTTTTCATCCCGATATTGGATTCATTAACATCTATAAAAACAAGTAAAATCAATACTTCCTGGAATAGTTGATTTTAATTTTAAACGAAAATAGGTTAAAAATCCAGATATTTTTCTTACTATATCTTAGTTGTGGTGTAATAAACAATGCCTCCTAGTGTCTTGACATACCATAGATTACCAAACTACAATATGTGTAGCATATACAAAATGTTTCCTGGAAAGTGCTGTGCACACTATTATTGAAGGAGATGTTAGTATTGGAAGTATGCCCTATTTGTGATAATCCGGTAAAGGTAATTTATAAAGATTACACTGTAATTAGACCAGTTAAACAGAGATATACAGTACAAAATGTAAAACATATTATATGCGACCAATGCAGAGAAACTTATTTTGATAACGAAACAACGTATTATATCGGTCAAGAATTAAAACGAATGAAAAGAGCGGATGAATAACCGCAAAACCATCCGCGCCGCTGATAATCCATTGTCAAAATAAATTGGCTGCAACAGTTATAGTATCCTTCTCAAGCCACGCATGTGTTTGTCCACCCTCTTCATAAATAACCAGATGCAAATCCCACGTATCTAATCCCATTTTGGATCGCGCAAGCGCCTCTTGGAAAATTATATTAAGGATACCATCAGTTTTTCAGGATGACTTACGGATTGTATCTATGATAACATATAAAAAAATGATCATGTTATTGTATCAGTGAACCGACGATACTTGAAAACATAACACAAGAAATACCAATACCTGAAGTATAATAATAGGTGGCGAGTCGGGGAGGTCTTGCGGTGGCTTCTAATATGATCCTAGTTGTAGATGACGATGAACTGGTTCAGGATTTGATTAGACTGTACCTGGAAAAGGAAGGGTTCCGGGTGGAATCGGCCTGGGATGGGGAAGAAGCGTTGGCCAAGCTGCGAACTGCCGGGCCCGACCTGATTATCCTGGATATAATGCTGCCTAAATTGGACGGCTGGGCAGTTTGCCGGGAGATCCGGAAAACAAAAACAACTCCTATTATCATGCTTACAGCCAAAGGTGAGGAATTTGACCGGGTGCTGGGACTGGAGCTGGGGGCGGACGATTACGTATGCAAGCCCTTCAGCCCGATAGAATTGGTGGCGCGGATCAAGGCGGTACTGCGCCGCAGCGCGCTGGCTGGTCAAACTAGTTCTAAAATTTTAAGCTACCCTGGGATTATTGTTGATTACAGCAGCCACCGGGTTGAAGTGGACGGCCGCGAGGTTGCCCTGGCGCCAAAGGAATTTGAACTGCTTTGGTTTCTTGCCAGTTATCCAGGCAGGCTGTACAGCCGGGAGCAGTTGTTAAAAAATGTTTGGGATTACGAGTACCTTGGCGATCCCCGTACGGTGGACACGCACATCAAACGCTTGCGGGAAAAACTGGAGGCAGGAGCGAAAAAGCGGTACATCAGGACAGTTTGGGGGCTAGGCTATAAATTTGAGGTGGCTGAGTAAAATGCGTAACAGCCTTTTTTCCAAACTGATGGTTTCTTATCTGGTTATTGCTCTGGTTACGCTTGCCGTTGTAGGTATTGCGATCTCTCAGCTATTTGCCAATTATTTTTATACGGCCAAGGAAAGGGAACTGGAGCGCAAAGGCCAGGAAATGACGAGAATTGTGGCGGTTTACCTGGAGGGCGGCCAAGCTCAGCCGATGAATTTTTTGCTCAATACGGTTGGCACTTTTTTAGATGCCCGGTTAACCGTTATTGACAAGGAAGTTTTGCAGCAGGGCGGGTCCGGCATTCAGGGTTTTCCGCAATTGCCGTTGACGTCCGAGGAAGCGAAGCAGGTTCTTGAGGGAAAGACTGTCGTTCTTGAGGGGAAAACAATCGATAATAGAGGCTTTGCCCAGCGTCACGAACAGGTGATGCTCTCAGTGGCGGTGCCGGTTCAGACAAATAATGGGGTGGTTGGCGCTCTAATCCTGACGGCTCCTGTTTCAGGTATGACTGCCACAGTTAATGCTGTGCGTGTATTAATCCTTTACGCCGCCTTGGGGGCTGTTTTACTATCCGCCATGCTGGGGTTCTGGCTGTCCCGCTCTATCTCCCGGCCTTTAAGCCAGATGAGCGAGGTTACCAGGGAAATGGCCAGAGGCAACTTCCGCCAGCGGGTGGAGGTGACCTCAAGTGACGAGGTTGGCCAGTTGGCGGAAGATTTCAATCACCTGGCCGGCTCCCTGGATCAGACCATCAGCGCCCTGTCGCGGGAGAAGGGTAAAATTGAAAACATCTTAACCAATATGACGGAAGGTGTCCTGGCGGTTGACAGCTCCGGCCAGGTGATCCTGGCAAACGAGGCGGTTTCCCGCACCTTGCGGGTTGATCCGGCGGAAGTGCTGGAGCGCCCGGTATCGGCGCTTTCCTGCTGCCCTGGCCTGGCCGGCCTTTTCAGTGAAGTTGTTTTGTCAGGCGAGCCTTGTTCAGCGGAATTTGAAGTTAATGAGGGTAAAACTTTCATTATTGCCCACCTGGCGCCTTTAAGAGAGAGTGTGGGGGGCAGCTACGGAGTTGTTGGCGTGCTGCAGGACATTACCGAGTTGAGGAAACTGGAGCTATTGAGGCGGGACTTTGTGGCCAATGTGTCTCACGAACTGCGTACCCCGCTTACTTCCATTCAAGGATTCCTGGAGGCTTTAATGGATGGCACTATAGACGAAAGCCAGCCCCGGGATCGTTACCTCAAAGTAATCCATCAGGAAACCTTGCGTTTAAACCGGCTGATTCATGATTTGCTGGATCTGGCTATAATCGAGTCCGGCAAAATGCGTTGGGAGCTTAATCCGATCGATGTATCGGACTTGGTTGCCCGGGTTCATCTTAAGTTAAAGCCACAGATAGAACGGCAGCAGGTTAAGGTGAACCAGGATGTACCGGTTGATTTATCCCTAATGCTGGGTAATGAAGACCGGATTGAGCAGGTACTGACCAACTTGTTGGAAAACGCGGTGCGTTATTCGCCGCCAGGTGGCGCCATCACCGTAAAAGCTGTTGAAGAAGCGGGGAAAATTACCGTGGAAGTGGCCGACCAGGGTCCAGGCATTCCACCGGAAGATCTGCCGTATATTTGGGAGCGTTTTCACCGGGTGGAAAAATCCCGCTCACGCAACCTAGGGGGAACCGGACTGGGTTTGGCCATAGTTAAGCAGATAATTGAGGCGCACGGTGGCCGGGTAGAAGTGCGCAGCGAGGTTGGCCAGGGTTCTAATTTTAGTTTTACCCTGGAGGTTGTTCCTGCCGAAAATTAATCGGCACTTATATTTTAAATGGAAAAATTTTTGTTTTTGTCAAAGTTTGTTCACAAAACGGTAAAAAAAAATAGGTATAATAAAGACAATCGTATTTATCATTAATTATTAGGAGGTGTCTGCTGATGAACTCGTATTTTAAATCGATACCCAGGACAAAAATAGTTGTTGCTTTTCTGGCGGCTGCGCTGGTAGTAGCTGCCGTGGCATATGCCGGCAGCTATCATGGACTGCCGCACCTTTCCTGGGCTAATGAGACAAATCCGGGAGAGGCTTATAACCCGTTGCCGGGAATAGGCCCTGACACTATCCCTGACATCGTTTCC
This sequence comes from Pelotomaculum isophthalicicum JI, assembly GCF_029478095.1. NCBI lineage: Bacteria > Bacillati > Bacillota > Clostridia > Eubacteriales > Desulfotomaculaceae > Pelotomaculum > Pelotomaculum isophthalicicum. The sequence continues at coordinate 37,384 of NZ_JAKOAV010000028.1, forward strand.
AGGGTTAGCCCGGCAGTGGTTAGAATTGATACAACAGAACAGAGCAGCGGTAGCGGCAACCTTGATCCTTTTTTCAACGATCCCTTCTTTAGACAATTTTTCGGGAATCAGAACCTTATGCCGTCCCAACCGAGGGTCAGCCGCGGTCTGGGATCAGGCTTTATTGTATCGTCAGACGGGTATATATTGACAAACGAGCACGTTATCAACGGTGCTGATGCAATCGAAGTGACCTTGGCAGGGCAGGATAAAGCGTACCCGGCCAGAAAAGTTGGGTCTGACAAAGACCTGGACCTGGCAGTGCTAAAAATTGACGCTGGCGCGGAATTGCCCACCGTGCCCCTTGGTAATTCAGACAGCATAAGGGTTGGGGACTGGGTGATCGCTATCGGCAATCCATACGGACTTGATCATACGGTAACGGTGGGAGTGATTAGCGCCAAAGGTCGTCCAATGACCGTGCAAGATCGACAGTATAAAAACCTGCTCCAAACCGACGCCTCGATTAACCCCGGCAACAGCGGCGGACCATTGTTAAACCTGAACGGTGAAGTTGTCGGGATCAATACAGCTATTAATGCCCAAGCCCAAGGCATCGGCTTTGCTATTCCCAGCAGCACCGTCAAATCTGTTTTTGATGATTTGGTGAATAAAGGTGGTGTTGCCCACCCGTGGCTTGGCGTATATCTCCAGTCGGTAACAAATGAAATAGCGCAATATTATGGCTTGAAGGACTTAAGCGGTGCGTTGATTGCCCAGGTGGTGGAAGGCGGCCCGGCTGCCAAGGCGGGGCTTCAACGCGGCGATGTAATAACGGGCTATAACGGCAGCAATGTCAGCAACCCTAATAATCTGATTGATCTGGTAAACGGTACCCAGGTGGGTAGTCAGGTTGAAATAAATTTTGTCAGACAGGGTAATAGCAAGTCAGTGATAGCTACCATAGAAGCTAAAAATTAAACAATTATTTTAATTCCTCACGAGCATGGTGAAACAAACCATGCTTTTTTATTTTCTTGTATAAGAAGTGCGGGTATTATATACTATCATTTGCAGGGTTTTTGATAGCTCCATGGAAAAATGAGGTGATTATTACGGGCGGAGATGAAATAAAAAAATGGCGCAATCTGGCGCTGGCGGTTACCGTACTGGGCATAATAGTGTTTTCACTGCCGTGGATTCCAAGCAAATTGAAATTCTTTTCAGCTGTACCGCTATATATTATTTTTGTCTATGTCTACTATCGATATATTTGTTTAAAAAAAAGAGCTGCTTCCGGTAATGGCAATTCTTTGAATAAAGGAAGTAATGGTAAAGAGGGCGTGAAAAAAATAGATTGCTCCAAAGACGGAAGGTCCCAAAAAAGGAACCGCTGACAAAAAAACTTATTTAAATATTACTATCGGTTTCTTTTCATGCCACGAAGTATTCGGGTCGCGGAGTTTTTTTGCATAATAATAACAGTTGACCAGACGCCGGGTGTCCATGCCTTCAAGTATACGGCTTGAATAACCCCAGCTTAACAGTTGCTTTTCAATTTTATAGAGCTGATACGGCAACATATTTATCACCGCCTTAGATTTTTAAATATCATAAAACAAAACCACCACCTTTTGCATGAGTGATATTTCCTAAATTAAACAGGACCATAGTCTGAAGTTGGTTATTTTCTTTATTATTGTTACCGGTTACGGTAAGGGACTTTAACACCCTGGTACTTTTTAGCGCCTTTTTCGGATTTCCTGGATTTAACATCTGTATCCATTATTGCTTTACCTTTATAGTGCTCAGTTGTTAGTTTTTCTTCCCTTTTTCTCTTCTCGTTGGCGTAGCAGCTTATTAAACTCCAGGGTTTCATATTCTCGACCAAATGGGATGGATAACCCCAACGAATAAGTTGCTTCTCAATTCTTTCCAATGTAATCGGCAACATTATAAAACCCCCTCTTGAGTAAAAAAAAGGATTATTCGATCTTAGTTTACATCTTTAAGGATTTTGATAAAAGATTTATTTTAAATATTTTATAGATTTAATATTTATTGTTCGATTGAGGTTTGTTATATTTTATCCTGGTTGGGATATCTTATTGAACAGAGGTGAGATTTTATGTCCCAACTAAAATTCCGGCGACTACCAAAACATATTGGAATTATACCTGATGGAAACAGAAGATGGGCTGTACAGAATGGATTGCCAAAAGAGGCCGGGTATGAAAAAGGATTGGAACCTGGCTTGAGACTTTATGAGATATGTAAAAGCATTGGAATAAAAGAATTAACTTTTTACGGTTTTACTCAGGATAACACAAAGCGTCCGTCAGTTCAGCGAATAGCCTTTCAGCAGGCGTGTATTAAAGCCGTTAATATGTTTGTTAACAAAGATGGATCTTTGTTGGTCATCGGAGATTTTTACTCACCGTTATTCCCTCCGGAACTAATTCCGTACACCAAAAGACGCACATTTGGAAATGATGCTATTCGTATAAACTTTTTAGTAAACTATGGATGGAAATGGGACTTAAATCATCTGACAAACTATGATTCCACAAGTGATAACATTTCAACAAGAAATTTTTTGGAATCGATAGCCTCAGCCGATATATCACGTGTTGATTTAATCATCAGATGGGGGGGCCGGAGGAGACTCAGCGGATTTCTACCTGTTCAATCAATATATGCTGATTTTTATGTTGTGGATGAATTATGGCCAGATTTCAGACCTGAACATTTATACGATGCCTTGAATTGGTATGAAACACAGGACATAACACTGGGCGGTTAAATAATTATGCTTTGATAATATATAATACCCCGGAATTGTAAAAAGTAATATATAATATATTAGTTAATTACTATTAAGAACGCTTACTTATTAATGAAACAGTTGTTATGAAGGAAGCCGGAAGAGAGAGGAGGAAAAAATGAACATGGAAAGTGGTATGGAACGGTTAGGGAATGATTCATTTGCCCGGCACCTTGGGATAAAATTAACTGATATGAAGCCCGGATACGCACAGGCAATGATGGAAGTAAAACCGGAATTGTTGAATGGTGTGAATATAACCCACGGTGGTGCGATTTTTAGCCTCGTGGACATCGTAATTGCCGCGGCAAGTAACGCCCATGGTCCAGTTGCTTTGGCCTTGAATGCTAATATTCATTTCATAAAAGCTACAAAAGAAGGAGCTATTCTCACTGCTACCGCCAGGGAAGAGAGTTTAACCAAAAAGACCGGAATATATCGAGTTGAAGTAAAAGATGAGCATAATAATTTAATTTCATTAGCGGAAGGATTGGCTTATCGCCCATCGGTAAAATAGAATTTACCGCAGTATGCTTTAGTAACTTATACGCCTCCAGGTAGGTAAACCTGAAGGCGTATTAATAGTTTGCTTTTACCTATAATACTATTTGGAGCCCTTGTCTTTGTCTTTGTCTTTTAAAGACCGGTTAATATTATCCTCGCACGTCATATCTTCGCAACTTTCGCAGGTTATATCCGAGCTGATTTCATTTAGAGCATCATCTGAAGCTCTATTTTTTTTTGAAAATGGACATTTTGTCATCTGTATTCCTCCTCACTAGATTTGAATGCCGAAATATCGATGAGCGAATTTTTGATTTGTCGGTTCATTCACCTCCTGATTTTATTTTGACCAATAATAAAAAACAAAAACAAGGAAGATGATGGATATTTATAATTAGCGAGAGAAAATGGGAAAAATCTGTCAAGGAGTAGCACTTCTTTAAATAAATTTATATATTATATAAAGAGGTGTTTGAATTGAACCCTTGGGAAGGCAAACATATCTGGATTTGGGAGTTAGAGCTATGCGGCGCGCCTCAGAATGTGGTGAATAAGGCGGTGGCTCTTGACCTGGCGGGACTACTGATAAAAGGCTGGGACGGGTCCAATTACTGGCCGCAAATTGAGTCCATAGTTGAAAAGGCGCATAATGCTGGTTTGATAATTGGCGCTTGGGGTTATTCCTATGGAACTAATCCGTCTGGCGAAGCTGAAGCTGCGAGAAGATGCTTAGCTGCCGGTGCTGATTGGCTGGTTATTGACGCGGAGGCTGAATATGAACAGTATCCAAGCCGTGCACAGGCTGTTTTAAAAGCATTCAGGTTGCTTGGCGCTCCGCTAGGCTACTCCAGCTTCGGGATACCCAGTTACCACACCGGTTTCCCATGGCAAATTTTTTCAGAAGCATGTGCCGTGGCTATACCGCAAGTTTATTGGGGAGATTTTGGAATGACGGTTGACAGGGCGCTCTCCAGTTCATTAAATGGCTTGATGACTTATGGGCTGCCCGTTGCTCCAGCCGGCCAGTTGTATGATAACGTGACTGCTGACGCTATTATTCGTTTCGCTGACATTTGCAAAAATGCCGGATTGCCTGGGATCAGTTATTGGAGTTGGCAACATGCTGATGAAACAAAACTAGCCGCCGTTGGTTCGGCAGTGTATGAAAAAGGGAGGAATAACGTGAGTGATTGGGCTAAGGCTTCCTGGGATAAGGCAAAGTTAAAAGGCATCATGGACGGAACCGATCCACAGGGGACTGTAACGCGGGAGATGCTGGCGGTAGTCCTAGACAGGTGTGGTTTGTTGGACGCTGTTAAGGTGTCACAGAAAGTAGTGGATACACTAAAACAGCAGGATTGACAACTGTTGATACCCGGTCCGCGCATGACCGGCAAATATGCTTATCAACAATAAGCACATTTGTTATTTATCACATATTGATCTTGCTCCTTCTTGTTTTCGGTGTGGGCTTCTGCGGCGGATGTATTTAACAAATAGATTAACCAATAAGTGAAAAACCAGGGATATACTGTGTCCCTGGTTTTTCACTTATTGGTTAATACGTTGCAATTGGAATCAGTCAACACTAATTAATTACCAGATAATTGCAACAATGATTAAGTTAAATATATTGCTCCAAAATTAGCTATATAGAAATTTCTTCTTAAAAATAGTAAGCGTATTAATATAAATGAATATTGATAATATTTCAAATATTGTTATAATATTAGTTACCATCTTCAACCTCTTTATTATATGACCTCCCCTATTCTTTTCACCTAGCCACCTGACGAGGGTGGTTTTTTCTTGCATAATATTTCCACATCTATACCTTGCAAATTCAATTAAAGACATAATATAATTCTAGATCATGAAATATTAAAAGCCGCCTGGAGAGAAAGGCGGCATGTGGGTGCGGGCTGAGGTGGTTATCATGAGCCACACACTTATCTATTAATACGTTGATTATGCACATTTTCGGGGGGTGGGGTCGCTAAAAAATAAAAAATGCCCTACCAAAAGAGGCAGGGCTTTGCCAGGAGACTTAGAGTTGTTTGTTAATATACCCCATATTTCAAATAAAATACCTGTTAACGATAAGAAAATCACCTGTTTGGCGGATCAAAAAAAATTCCGCTTGGGTTGAATATTTTTCTTCAATTATTTAATCACTCACTGGTGATTCATTAAGAAAGTGTCGATATTATTAAAAATGATAAATTAAGGAGGTTATTCCGTGCAAATCTCGCCAGTAGGTTCCAGCGGTTATTCAATCCCGAATAAGCAAAGTTCCACAAACGCGAAAAACAGTTTTGATGAATACGTTTCACAAGCTCAAAATACAGCAGAAGCCAACGAAATTAAAAAGGCAGGATTACTGAAGTCGCTGTTTCGTCACAGCAACGGTAATGTCATTACCATCAATGATCTGAAGGCAGAACTTAAGGAAGATAAAGAATCATTTTTATCAAGAACAAATAAACTTTTTTCTGATAACGGTATTGACACATCTAAAGAAATCAGCCTGAGTACAGATACAAACGGGAAGATCATTGTAACCAATGATCATCCCGATAAGGCAAAAATCGAAAAAATATTTGAGGAAGAATCTGATTTAGCTAATTTATTTAGAAAAATTAGCGGTTTGGACAGTTTAGTGAGGCATAGTGATGTCGCTATAGCATTTCAAAAAGCATACTCAAAGGATCCCATAGCAGCTGTTGCACAGTATGCCTACCTTTTTAACAGCACCGATTCTACATTATTCAATATGGTGATTGGTGGCAAAGAAAAATAAAAATATGACATGGCATTCCACCCAGGGGTCTGAACCATTTAAAGCGAGACAAGAACCCGGCCCGGTAACGGACCGGGTTTTACAAGAGGAGGTCTTTAGAACAAAAGGAGCAGCTGTTAATATAACGTATGCTGTTTGATTAATTTGGGTACATAGCCATCCGTTAACATTTTTGTCATTAGAATGCTTTGTCAAATACACCGGTGCTTTATTGTTCTGGCGGTTATGATTTTAGACACCGGCTAGGGAGTAACACCGGCCGGTTTTGTACAACAAAATCTTTTTGCTTGCAGGAAAACCCCATCACGGTGTTTAATAACCCTATACCCGACAAATATGGGAGGACTTCACCCATGCCTGATAATAAAGAATTGGTAAATATGCTCCGCGCCGTCATTCAGGAGGAGTTAAAGCCCATCAATGAACGGCTTGATCGTGTAGAACAAGGCCAGCAAGAAACCAACAAGCGCCTTACCCCCATTGAAGCCGCAGTCAATGATTTAAAGGCCATCAACCGTAGGTCACACAAGGAAGCATTTAGTCAACTCAATGCCATTTGGGATGATGTCAAACGCATCGAAAACCGCCTTGATGTTCAAGAGAAAAAGTCAATTCGTTAAGCACCCGGCCACTTTATTTGCAACTTTATCCATTTCCATTATGCAATAAACACATACATTATTGTCAGGGAGCAAAGTCGGCGTGGTTTGCTTCGGGAATTGTTCCATTTGGCAATTTTGCCGTTTGGAACGATTCAATGTTTTTACCTTTTTGCCAAAAATTAAAAACGCCGCAAAATTTTGCGGCGTCTAACTTTCTTTGGCCTCCCAGACAGGATTCGAACCTGTGACCTACGGATTAGAAGTCCGTTGCTCTATCCGGCTGAGCTACTGGGAGAAGTTTTTTTCTTTGCATATTTAATAATAGTCATTTGTTAATCAGGTGTCAAGTTTGTTCAGCGATAAGGTTATAGGTAGTGAAGTGAAGATTAATGTGGGACACAATATTGAATTGATCCGGGTCTTTGACACTTGCGACCTATATAGAAATCTCTACAAGCCTTGAAAATAGGGCTTTTTTTATTGGAAAAATGTCAAATTCCCTCCGATAAATAGTGCGTAATTTTGCGTAATGTGTTATAATA
>NZ_JAKOAV010000029.1 GCF_029478095.1 Pelotomaculum isophthalicicum JI
ATGCATTACTGTAAAATCAAACAACCGACAAGCGGTGTCCGGATGCCTCCGGAATCACTGTCCGGATGTTTCCGGAACGGTGTCCGGATGTTCCCGGATTCGCTGTCCGGATAAACCGGAATACGCAAAGTAAGGCACAACATCATACAGGCTTCTTTTTTCAACAAAGAAATTATAGATTTCTCTGTAATAAACAATAGTATATTTTTCAACGCACGAAAACTTACTTAGGTCAATGCGATTGTAATTCGGTGAAAAAATAAAGCAGCTCGGAGTTTTCTTACGATATTCATCATCAGATGTAACAAATTGATAGTATTTTTTTAGCTGTGACTGTACCTGGTCGCTGTAAATATCATGTCGGTCATCAATACCGTTGATGCTTGATTTAATTTTATTTTCTATTACAACGGCATTATTTTTGTCAGAAATAAGTAGGTCAATGTTTCTCTTTTCTCTCTCAATAGTAAAATCTTTTTGTACCTCGATATGCAGAACCTCTCTTGCAAAACGAGAAAAAGCTTCTCTATTTATATCAAAAAAATAAGCAAACATATTTGAAAAAGCGAGTTCATTATCTTCCTGTCTGATTATTTTTAGAAAATTGAAATATGGATCTTTTTGAAGTTCCGGCAATTCAGAAATTGCTTGTGTCGTATTAGCATCTTCCCATAACTCTCTGTTCTCAATTATCTGATTCAAATCAGCGAAAGAATCCGGCTTTTCATTTTCGTTGTAGAATTCCCTTAATGTTTGTTTGCCAAATCCTTTATTAGTTCGGATGAAGAAATTGTTGTCGCCACTTACAGATGCATCGTCTGTAATATATATCTGATTTTTGGGCTTGATAACCTTATCTGCAACAAAGGTAGTATAAGCATTCTTTTCTTCTTGAAGACTCCCGTGATACAAGTTTTCATTAAATAAATCTACAAGACTTATACCGCCATAGGTCAATCCTAATGCAACTTGTCCTTTATATCTCTCTTCTCGTGGGAGTTTGCTGTCGGCAAAATCGAGAATCGTAACACCCTCTGCCTTGGCTAGTACTTTATATGTTTTCGAGGCAAATTTTCGTACCAACAAAACAGTTATTCTATTTTCTCCATGAGATAATTCTATCGTTCCTTGTGAATTGAGATAAATATAGTTTTTTCCATCATCTGCCTTATAGAGATTTATGATTTCATGACCTATATTATCGCCCTCTGACAAATATGCTCCAACATACATTTTGTTAATTATTATTTCACGGCTCATAGGTGTTGGGTTTACTTTTACTGTGGTTTTTGGTTTATATTCAACCGGAGCTATGGATTCATCCGATAACAGAAACAAGCGAAATCTTCTAAGATGTGATAAGTACCCACTTACAAGTGAATTTACATTACCGGTCGAGTTTTCAGAAAGAGCTTTTATCAATGCATTCTTTGCCTCAGTCTCAAAATCAGTAGCGTTCACCGCATTCCAGAACAGCTCTTTGCTTCCTTTCCTCCAAAGGTAGAAGGTGTCCACATAAGCAGTATTGATTGTTGCTGTCGAAATGTTCTGGCTATGTAGGAAGCTCTTATATAAAGCACGCAGCTCATCATACGGTAGAGCTTTCATTTTGTTAATATCCAAAGTCAAACCTCCTTTGCCCAATCAAATCTACTCATCCTCGTCCTCCTCAGTTATGTTAATGCCAAATAACATCTGGAACTTATCGAAGTTATAAGGGTATGAGTTATCACCATCAAACATTACCGGTTTATGTCCATTGTTATATTCAAATTCCAACCCCCACTGCGTACCATCACACACTGTGTATCCGAAGCGCTTAGTTGAATATCTTCTGCGCCATTCACCGATGTGAAGCTCCTGAAGTGCGGCTATAAAAGTATCCTTTGTAAATGGCTCCTTGTTATCATCATCCACCAATGAGAGTGGTTCTTCATCTTCCCATAATTTTGTATAGGCTTTCAATCCATCTGATAGTTCTACAACATAGCTACGGTAGCCACCAAAGAAACCGCCAATGCTAAAGGTAATCTTGCAGATGGCATCCATATTTGCATCAAAGTCAGCAACCTTTTCTTCTGACTTTGATAAGGTATAAGTTCCACCAGCTTCAGCATAGGCTTGCTTGGCTCTTTCCAAATATTCACGAGTCCAGTGAAGGCGCGTATCTTCACTCGGATGCATAATAAGTTTTACGCCATAGTCGGGGCTTTCCATTGTATTTTTAAGACGACCTATTTCTTGCTTAAGCCCACGTATAACGGTCAGAATCTGCTCTTTATTTTTTCCTTTAAGATACTCTTCGTAGTATCCTTCCGGGCTAATCATCATGTTAGGCCGCCTCCTTTACTCATTTCCTGTCTTTATTTCATTGCCATCGGGCAGAATGAAAGTCTGCTCAAACTTAACATTCATCACATCTGCTATGGCCTTAAGTTCTTCTAATGTAATAGTCTCACGCTTTAGCTTCTTTCCGAAATTCTGTGGGGACTGGCCTAACCGCCTAGCCAATTCGGAAACGCTCATGTTCATTTGTTCACAAAGCTGTCGTACCATGTCCGAAGTTTTCATTATAATTCCTCCAAACCTCAATAGGAACATTGTAAACCATTTGGTTTCAATTTACAATATTTACACATTAATTGTTTTATAAACAACGAAACCCGCAACTCTGACACAAGAGCTGCGGGTGATTTAGCATTGCTTAGTTATTCGTCAATTTGAATTTCAATACCGGACTTAAATTCAACTATGATGTGGTCGTCGTAAACCGTTATCTTTTCCAAGAGAGTCCTCACATAGTCTTCTTCATATTCAGTTAGCTCACAAGGCAGGTCGTTAAGGAAACGCATCAACTCATCAATTCGCTTTTTCAGATCCTGTCGGGATGCCTGCTCGTTTTGAAGGGACTGCTTCTCATCGCGCAGCCTCCTAATCTCCAGACCAAGCTCATCACCGGTATTCTTAGAATTAACGGTTGCCATTAGCTCCTGCTGCATTGACTTCATCTGCTCATCAATCGCTGCAATCTGATTCGTAGTGTCTTCCTCCAGACTGCTCTCGATATTCTCTCGTAAAAGCGGTAGGATTGCTTCCTTTTCGCGGAACGCTTCGTTTATAGCCTTTATAACTACCTTCTGAAGCAATTCTTCGTGAACAGTTCTTGCCAGGCAATCAGGGCCGTCTTTTTCAACCCTGCTGACACAGCGCCAAACGGTGGACTTACACCCGCGATTGTTCCATTTAATTCTGCGGAATATGTCACCACAGTATGCGCAGAAAACTATTCCGGATAAAGCGTAGCGACCACTATAGATTCGTTTGCGCTTTGTGGTGCCTTTGGTAAGATTTGCGCGTCTTGCGATTTCCCCCTGTACCTTTAGAAAAATATCCTTTGGAATAATAGCTTCATGGCTGTCCTCTACATAATACTTAGGAACCTGTCCCCTATTAGCTTCACGCTTCTTTTCAAGAATATCCACCGTATAAGTCTTCTGAAGCAAAGCGTCTCCGATGTACTTCTCGTTTGTAAGTATCTGCTTAATATTGCTTTCATGCCATTTTTCATTACCAGCACCGTTTAAAATCCCGTTGGCTTCAAGCGATCTTTTTATCTGTAAGAAGCTCTTACCGGAAAGGTACTCTCTATAAATACGCTTCACAACTTCGGCTTGCTCTGGATCAATGATGAGGTGCCCCTCTTCATCTTTGGTATATCCCAGGAACCAGTTGTGATTGACCTGAACTTTTCCTTGTTGATATCGGAACTGTAAACCCAGACGAACGTTGGCCGACAACGACTCACTTTCTTGCTGTGCAAGAGAAGCCATAATGGTCATGAGCACTTCACCCTTAGCATCAAGTGTATTGATATTTTCCTTTTCGAAATAAACACCAATGTTCTTGTTTTTAAGGGCTCTAGTGTAATTCAGGCAATCCACTGTATTCCTTGCAAATCGGCTGATAGACTTGGTAATCACCATATCAATCTTGCCCTCATGGCAGTCGTTAATCATGCGCCGAAACTCATCACGCTTCTTCGCATTCATTCCGGAAATGCCGTCATCCGCATAGATTCCTGCCAGCACCCAGTCTGGATGGCTTTCAATGTATGAGGTGTAATGCTGAATCTGTGCTTCATAACTGGTTTCCTGTTCATCGCTGTCAGTACTGACTCGGCAATACGCTGCGACTCTGGTTTTCTGCTTTTTGTCGGTTGCCTTTTGCGTACCGACTGTTTTCTTCGCAGGAATGACCGTAACATTGCTCGCAAGTGAAATCATTTTTCCACCTCACTTTCAATCAAACTGTAAACATACTCAGCTTGCTTAAATGGATCGATAAATATCTTTCCTGCTTTCGGCATAATAAATTTCGTAGCTGGTTTACACTCCTCTACCGGCTTATCTGCAAATATTCTGCCCATTTTTCGCTGCCGTTTGAATCGCTCTGCTTCTGCTCTATCAAAAGTCTCCTGATCGATGATTGCCGGGTAATACTTATCACCAAGGTATCGTTTATTCTGTAGTATTCTCTTTACACTTGGGTGAGAAAGCTTTAGTCCAACAGCTTCAGCTGCAGCAACGTAGGCGAGTCCGGATAGATAACCCTTGAAAATCATTCTGACCCGCTCCGCATGCACTTCATCTATGACCGCTTTGCCTTTCTCAATTTTGTATCCGTATGGAATTGCCATAGCCTCACAACCTTTCTCTTAGCGTTAATCCGCACTTTAGCACAAAGCCTATTTCAAACCTCTTGAACACGATAATGTACTCTACATGCTCCTGAAATGCTGTCTCATCAAAGTCTTTAAGAGTGCCTACGGTATTGATATATTTGATGAGCTTATTCAAGGCTTCCAGATGCTCGTTCTCATGAGCGAGCGAAGCGTATAGTGCTTCTTTTTCATCGCCAATTTGTTTTGCCTCAGCAAGCAGACCTGAATTCTGTTCATTGAAAACAGCTGCTTCAAGGTATTCCTTCGCAAATAGCTCTGTAATCTTCTGTCTTTTGTTCAAATTATCCTCAAGAGCTTCATCCAATTTATTAATTCGAGCCAGTGCCTCGCCCTGATTAAGATCTTTTAGGCTTGCCAGTAGCGGCTGCAATAACACTTTCTTAGAAAATACCAGTTTGTTGATCATATTCAAGAAAGCCACTTCAATATTTCTTTCGCGGATAAATTGCATGCTGCACTGGTCTACTCTTTTTATATGTGTTTTGCAGGCGTAAGCGAAATACTTTACTTTCGATTCGCTATGAGTTCTCCTTTTCCATGTAGCACCACATTCGCCGCAAACAATTTTTCCAGAAAAGGGATAGCGGTTTTGATACTTTGCATCGCCTTGCTTGATTTTCATGTCTTTGGAGCGCTGGTCAATCATGGCCTGCGCCGCTTCAAAATCCTCAGCACTGATAATTGCTTCATGGTGTTCGGTAACATAGTACTGCGCCTTCTCACCATTATTGATATGCCTAACGAAGGAACTGTCAGTAAATGTCTTTTGAAAAAGCACATCACCTTTGTACTTTTCATTCCGAAGGATCGCGTTCACTGTGCCCGTTGACCATTCGGTTTTGCGTCTTGTAGGGATTCCTCTATCATTAAGATCTCTTGCAATTACATGCCCGCCTTTACCGGCTAAGCATTCTGCAAAAATGTACCTGACTACATCAACCTCATCTTCATTGATCACCATCAGGCCATCTTCGTTTTTGTACCCGTAAGGCGGAGAGGCAACAATGTATGTCCCATTTTGAAATCTCTTCTCAATGGACCATTTTTCATTCTCCGAAAGGGAAATAGACTCACTTTCTGCCAAGCTGCTAAAAATTGTGAGCAGCAGTTCATTCTCCATATCGCCGGTGTTGATATTTTCTTTCTCAAAGTAAATGAACACCTTCAGCTTTATAAGCTTTCTAACCGCTTCAAGGCACTCTGTGGTATTTCTTGCAAAGCGGCTGATGGATTTTATAATAATAAAGTCAATCTTCCCAGCTTCACAATCATCGAGCATTTTTAGAAGTCCATCACGCTTGGCCATGCTTGTACCGGATATGCCTTCATCATAGTAAAGTCCGACATATTCCCAGTTGGGATTGCTCTTAATGCAAGTCTCATAATGACTTCTTTGAGCATCCAAACTGACGAGTTGTTCGCGACTATCTGTTGAAACACGAGCGTAGGCGGCAACACGCAGTTTTTTAGGTGCCTTCTGCAGCTTCTCATTTGCTTCAATCTTTGTTATCCGTTTCATTGTCTCAACCTCCTTTCTCGCAGTACTATACATCACTCTAAAAGCCTTATTTATCAAGTCTTTTAGGACATAATCTCAGCTAAAAATGGACAGAACGTTTCACGGTTTTTGACCATTATCTTGTCAAATTCACTCTGGCTAATAAGCCCCTTTTCTAAGAGCTTCTTTGTAAGTTTTTCTGCAACCAAATAATCGTGCTCGTTCTTAAGGGAAGCCTCTGTAGGCTTTTCCGCTACATACTTTATGGAATCAACGGCTTCTAATTTTGTTAATTTCATTTTCTCGACCTCTTTCCGAGGGAACATATCAATCAATACCCTCTAACAGTCCCAGGACAGAAATCAGCCGAATGAACGAAAAAAAGCAAAAAAAATAGTGCCTACCGAAAGACGAATCTCTCGATAGGCATTAAATTGATTGTTATTCGCTGTATTTAATAAAGGCATCGGTGAAGCCAGCTGCTTTGACCTTGCTGAGCATGGTCTCTGCGTTTGCCTTAATAGAAAAGGCTCCAATCTGGACGCAGTAGTATTTCTTGGGTGCAGCCGTCTCGACCGGGTCAGCAGAGGCAAGACCGGATTTTACATCGGAGCGGAAGGTATCCATCGACTTGCCATGTTTAGGAAACCAATGCATTACATCACCATGATTGCTGGCGATGCCTTGCTTATATCCTTCGCTATGGCAAATAATATCTTTTTCAGTTAGACCAAACTCCTTACATAGATAGACACAAAGTTCAACGGCCTCCCGGTACACCTTGTTGAAATAGGTGCTGTCCGAAAGACCATCCTCGCAAATCTCAAAGCCAATATGTGTGTCGTTTGCTTTTCCTCCGGCGTGCCAGCCTCGGTGGTTCCATGGCAAAGTCTGATATGTGGCGATTGTTCCATCTGCCAGCTTACCGATGAAGGCATGAACGCAAACCTGACTGCCGCCGGGCTTATCTTGATTCCAATGATTGTTGTATTGGTTCTTTCCGAGCAAACCGTCATCCGGTCCAACATAGCGCTTCAACCATGGGTTATTTGCCCCCGTGGAGTGTACCATGATGCCTTTGGGAATTATCGTTTTGCCTGCTTTGAAGCAGGCATTATTTATAAGTATTAACTTGCGTAAATTCATTAAAATCACCTCGAAATCAAATGTTGGTTGTCGCAAGATTTACAGGATATAGGTGGTAGGTAAACTTCAAATCACAGTAAGCGCTCGCCGATGTGCCATCACTTCCCATTCTGATATACAGCCCATAACCAGAAGGCACTCGACTTTGACGCATTTGAATATGAATATGCAACCCAGCGTTTGAACTGTCAGCACCGATAGGCGTGCTGCGTGAGATTCTGGTAAAGTTCACTTCATCGTTTGAGATATATAAATCTAGTTCTTTTTCACTTGTATCCGATTGACGGCAAAGGGTAACCAAATGACAATCATATGCCGTCGGATAAAGCAATCCGCCCTGTCCGCCTATAACCACGCTACCAATGGGCAATAATGTGTGCAAAGGTCCTCGGACGCTATTAATACCGCCCGTACCGGTAGCGTTACCGCTCAACACATATCTCAGATAGCTTGCTCTGGTGAATGCGTTGATGGTAGCTGTTGCAGTAGAGGTAAGAGTCAATGCTGTCGTAGCATTTTCTGCTCTTTCCAATAAAAATAGGCTCTCACCTGAAGGAATGGTAACATCACCAATAGAGAAAATCTGACTCGTCCAATAGGCTGTGCAAGCCGGGTTTGATGATATTCCTGACCCATAAGCAATGTTCGCTACATCTTGGATGCCCCTTATAGCTTCGGCAAGTTTCTTGACGGTATTACGGAGGGTGCCCTGGATTAACACTTGCACATTGTTTGTGGCAGGGCTGCCCAAAGCCGTAACAAAGGTATATGTTACCGTCCCGATTACTACGTTGTTGCCATTCGTGATGCCATTAAATGTGATGGACGCTCTTCGGCTTATCATATCCGGTGCTGTGGCAGTTTCTATCGGATGCGAATGGTTCAGGAGGACTCCAGTCCGCATATACAGATTGTCGCGCGTATCTTCAACCAAGTCGTGTGTAGTGTTTAACAGAGTATAAGTGAGATTTAACAGACTGTTTATCTCATCAATATCCAGTTCAGCTAAGACAGAAAGCACTTGGTTTAGCCATTCTTGTGCGGGTGGCTCGGGTGGTTCAACTATGCCGTCAACAAGAGCCTCCTCAACGATGGTTAATATCCGAACGCTTTTTCCGACCACATCGCCATAAGTAACTCTTATTTCTAGCTGCCCCACACCTACGACCAGAGTGTCAGTTGCGCTGGGTGACCATGTAAGAACTCCATCAGCGTAGGTCGTGATCACTGGATATGCAATACCATCGGGTCTTTTGTATATAGCATTTAGGGCGGCTCCAGGATACGTGTCATCTAATAAACTGGAAACATCAAACTCAAGGTGGCGAAAGTAGTGTTCTCCGCGCCTGCCTATGAACACAGTTACAGCTTTTGTTAAATCAATCATATTCCATCACCTGACTTAGGGGGCTCATCATCACGCCCATGTAGCTGTTTTAGAACTTCCTTGAGTTTTTCAGGTATAGGCAGTCCAATATGACCGGCATTCTCTAAAATAGATACACCCTCATTGCTCAAGTAGAAGAAAATTACTGCAGTCCTAAGGACACCACCATTATCCCCAGCACTACCCAGTATCTGCGTATCAAGGATATGGGCTACACCCACCAATGTAAAAATAAGAACTTTTTTGAAGATACCTTTCGCGCCGATTTCGCTGGACAGCTTTTTATCTACAATGGCACAGAGCACTCCTGTCACATAATCTATGGCGACAAATACTAGGAGCGCATAAAGGAAACCGTCCAGTCCACCAAGAAACCAGCCGAGAAAAGCACCAACAGCAGCAAAAACCAGCTGTATCCAATTCCAAATCTCTTTCATTTGAAATACCTCCATTTCATGAATTTGTGTATAGAAAAGCGCCCCCGCATATTACGAGAGCGCTATTGGTTGTATCGTATTTAAAGCTCCAAAATCAGGTCTTGAATCTGTTGCATCACACCCGCTTTTGGTCGCCCAGTTCCAATGGGTAGCCATGTTATGGACGGGATATCAAAGGTAGACGAGGAATCAAAGTTGTTCACTATAGTAATAACCGACTCAATGGCTTTTCTAAGCTCTGTGATGTGGAAAGGCCAGTTTTTGATGGTGCTCTTTCCAGCAACAATCTCCTCACTCCAAGTCACCTGCGACAGACTGTAATAGCTACGCACTGTGTTTACAGCAGTTCGTAGCATCTGGATATGAATTGCCTTTACATGCGTTTCGTTCGCGGTGATCGTCTCAAATGGCGGTGGCAATACAGTAAAAGTGCGTACAACCTCCGGACTTGACGACGCTATGTCACTATCAAGGCAGCGGACGGTCACAGTATGGTTCCCTGCGGCCAGCGCTGCCGATTGATACACCGTTTTTACTCCATTACCCAGATAGCCGCTTACGGAAAACATCTCAGGGTTGTCTACGCTGTTGACCCAAACACCCGTGTCGATTTTCACTTCTACAATCTGCGTTTGACCGTCCGGCTCAATACCCGTTGTAATCATGAAACGCGGTGTAGCCTTGTAACTTGAACTGCCAGATACCGGGCAGACGATTACTGGTGCAGTCGGCGGACTATTTTTCTTTACTGTACCGCTTACTACATAGGCAGAAACTGCATCCAATGAATCGGTTACGCTGATACGGTAGCGGGTATACATTCCAGCTATCTGAGAAGCATTCGCTATATATGTCCCCGAGGTGGCACTTGAAACGACGATTGTTAGAGCCTCGTATGCCGACCAGTTAATCCCGTCCGTTGAAGTTGAACGCTGAATGACATACTGCTTGATAGCGCTGGTTCCGGGTATCGTTCCGCTCCAGGTAAGAGTTACGGTGCTGGATTCGTAAATGGCAGGAGCAGCGGTAAAGGAAGTCGGTGGTGTAGGCAGTGTATTTCTGCGGACTGTGTTGCTAGAAACAGTCCAGTCTGAGTAGAAACTCTCCCCAGCTGCACCACGTGTTCTTACCCTAAATCGGCGGTAATTTCCGCGTGTAGTCGGTGGACTGACAATTACGCTGCCGCTTGTCGCTGAAGTAAACACCGTAGTCAGTGCTGTCCAGTCTCCCCATGTGCTGTTATCTGCCGAATCACTATATTGTATCTCATAGGATGTAATGGCATTTCCCGCACCACCGGATGCTCCACTCCATGAAAGGGTTACGTTTCCTTCAGCCAACGTTGCGTTTACCGAGCAAGCGGTTGGTGCTACGCAGGCAGTAATATCGCAGTAGATGCTGTTACTGATCATTTCTGAAGAGTAAACATCCAGAGTATCTATCGTCCAAATGCCAAATTGGGTATAGGTTCCTGGAATTCTCGATACATTTGGGTTGTAACTGCCGCCACTGGCCGAGAGTGTCAGAGTGGTAAGAACGCTCCATGAACTCCAGGTAATGTTATCCGTGGATGTTCTGCTGGCAATCTGGTATCCCTTGATGGCACTTGTTCCACCGGAAGCTCCGCTCCATGTCAGCGTAATCGTTTCGTCGCTATAGTTTGAAGGAGAAGCCACTGCAGTGGTTGGTGCGCTTGGTACAGTATTTCTGCGGACAGAGTTCGTTGATACCTTCCAACCGGAATAATAGCTTGCTCCAGCAGTACCACGTGTCCGTACCTGAAACCTACGATAATTGCCTCGCGTCGAAGGCGGCGCAACAGAAGCGCTGCCGCTAGTGGCAGTTGTGGTTACCGTGGTCAGTGCTGTCCATGCTCCCCATGTGATATTGTCAGCGGAATCGCTGTATTGTATCTCATAGGAGGATATTGAGTTATTTATACCGCCCGATGCACCACTCCATGACAAAGTAACGTTGCCTTCCGAGAGAGTTGCATTTAACGAGCAGGAAGTCGGAGCACTGCAAGCGGTTGTACGGCTTGCCCAGTTAATAGTCAGTACAATCTGGCTTAAGTTATCCCTTGCACCAAAGCCCATGTAGTTTAAGGTGCTGGAGCCTGCATCCATGAATAGGCAGTTGCTGGCACCACTACCGATAGAATCAATTAGCGCGGTGGAAATGGCGATATCTTTTGCGCCTTGTCCGGCGGAAACGGTGTAGTTATACCCAGAGGTAACCTTTGTGGGCCTGCTCCCAGACACGCTGGTGCTGGAACTGGGTGCTGGCATGCCAGAAGCATTTCCTGCATACAGCGTCATGGTTCTGGCGGAGCCCCAGTCACCTGCAGCTATTCTGACAAGGTGAATGCTGGCCGATGTGGGATAATAGTTTGCGTAAGTATTCCGGATGCTGGCAAGGTCAAACAGCATAGCGCCCACGTTCTCATAATTGTTAGCATCAGGATAAACACCTTGCCGAACATAATCCGTTACACCTGCGATCCAGCTACCATTACGCCATGTACACGCATTAGTTGCCTGATAAGTTGCCATAGAAATTCACCTCACTCATATACCGCCGAAACCAGCGAATTTACCAACCCACAAAGGCCGGTATTCAGACGGGTGTCAGTAATATTATTTGCGACTATTGATGTAGCGGCTGTAGGTACAAGCACATCTGCAATACCAAGTTCGTAGACGTCACTAGTTCTTGTCAGCGCAGGTGCCACTGGCGTTGCAGCGGGAGTACCAGCAACAACAGCAAGCTGAATGCTACGGCTGATCTGACTTAATCGGATCACAATCCGGTCAATACGTGGATTGCTTCCATTTGCAGTTGTCAGTGGCATATTTAAGACATCTGTATTCTCATAACGGTATCCATTAATCCACGCACTTCCTGCTGCCACATTCACAGCCAAGCCAATTGCTGGCGACACCTGTAGGTTTGTTGTTGCCATATAAAAAACACCGTTGGAGACGAGACTTCCGAAATATGCCGCAAAATCTGCAGCATCATAGACTCTGTCTCCACCCGATGAGTTGAAGAAGCCATATTTTTCAGCCATAAAAATCCTCCTTTATTCATAATCTTGTTATCCTCCGTTCGGGCAAGTAAAAAAGACCACCGAAGTGGTCTTTAAGATCTGTGTTAAATGAAATTCTCAGCTTATTGCCCGTGGGCTTTAACTAGCTCTTCGTGCGTGTAACCAAACATATAGTCCTCATCGCAACCGTTTGAGAAATATATATCCGCCGCATCCCATACGCTGAGTGATTCGCCGCTATCCTCATCATCTTCATCTGGTTCTCCAAAAGCGACGATTTTGCCGCAGTTAGGACATTTCCAGTCCCCGCCGCCTATGTACTCCATGTCATATGCGCCGCAACGACCGCTTCCGCAATTATAGGGTATCATTTTATCTCCTCCTCATCATTTTGACTTTCTAAATTATTATCCGTCGGCTCGCTTTCGTTTGGATACCGAGCGAAATTCTTCTCGCCGCACGACTTGCAGATAATATAATCATCATGGCTGCCTTCTTTGCTCTCTGGAACGTATGTTGACTCGACAAGGGGTTCTCCGCAGTTAACGCAAGTACCGACATTTTGTAACTCAATGGACTGCAGATGGGCTTGTTTTGCCTTTGCTTTTCTTTTTAGCAGTTTATAAGTTATAAATCCACCAATAGCGGTAGCGCCTAAGATAATGCCCCCAATAATCAGCGTGTTCTTGTTGGAACTTTTGGTGACGATTGTTTTTGAAATCAGGGTGTCTGCCTTAGGCTTTATCGCTACAGGGGCGGCACCTTTCCCGGTTTCTCTTATAACAGTTTTTATGGTGTCAATCCCTTTGTCTATAACTTCATAGGTAAAGGAACCTAGTTTATAATTTCCATCGGTGTATTGATTTCCGAAAAAAGGATGTCCCGCAGGAGCGCCCATAACGTTGTACCTCCACAGCTTATTTCAGTAGTTTCTTTGACCAGCTGGTCGAACCGCCGATTATAGCCCCAATGACGGGAACCACAAAGGGAATAGACTTAATGAGTATATCGAAAACACTGTCGAGTTTTGCCGTTGGCGTTCCTCCGGCAGCAGTTGCAGCAACCGTTCCCACAACGTCTTGAACCTTTGAGTAATCGTCCTCATCAAGTTCATCGTCGCTATCCAGCAAAAGTGCCACGACTTTCGGAAGAACCTCGTTATCTTTGTTGTTTTCAATTTCAGCATCAATAACAGAGCGGATAGCAATATATTGGGTAAAATTCATCGGTGTCTTTTGGTTTTCAAGATTGCTGATGGTTTGTTTTGTCACCCCAATTTTGTCACCCAAGACCTCAGCTGTCCAACCTGCAATTTTTCTTATTGAAGACAGGTTTTGTTGTAATTTCTTAATTTGTTTCTCTCGTTCCCTTGCTTTGTCAGACACAATATATCGCCCTCCTTTAACAACAAGAATATCACATATACTTTACACTGTCAAATAATTTGACTAAATAAAACTGAAGCTATGCATCAAAAAATCTGTCTCCACCCGATGAGTTGAAAAATCCACTCTTCTCCATACACTATTTTCCTCCTTCTTAAACAGTTTTCGTATACTCTATAACCACATAACCTGTATATGATGTCCGGTCATTACCAGGTTCGACAACGACATTGGTTGTATCCATATAAAGCCCAATTTGCGAGGCGAAGTTGTTGTAACGAGCAAGTGGCAGCGGCAAGAAGACGGTCCCGTTTGTCGCAAAGCCTGTTAAACTGACAACAGTGCTGAGGTTTGTTATGCCGTGGGCTACGCTTTTCGGTGTCGTATTTGTAAGTGACCCAAGATTCACGTGCTTGCGATAAATCGTCTTACCATCAATCCATAAACGCCCTGTGTTTTGTTCTGTCGTTGAGTAATCGGTAAACGCAGATGATATTTTAGAAGCGGTAATCGTACGATCTGCGATCTTTACGCCGGTGACTGCGCCGTTTGCAAGCCTAGTCGTGGTTATTGGTTCATTATTGATATTGAGCCAGTTTGCCTGCCCAGATAGGTTATTGAATACAAAAACAGAAATTACATAAAACGTCATAGTGTCCCTACTGATAAAGAAACCCATTGCTCGCTGATAGCCATAGCCCGTGTTATCCCCATTATGCTTTGTTAAAAAGACATGTCCGTTTTCACTTGGTTGATCACTGAACTTGTTACCACTGTACGAGGTGAAGTATAAAGTATCTCCCGGCACCATGTTGTACAAGGCATACTGACCGACCGATATGGTACCCGGACCTACAAAAATTTCGAGTGCAGGAAGTTTCCCAAACAGGTTGTTAAAGGTATCTGCGACGTCATCACCCTGAATTTTCGGGTCCACCTGCGCCAAGTCGCCCAGTGTTCCTTCCACGACGCTCAGGGCTTCGGCAACTTCGGATATGCCGGTAGGTGCCAATAGTGCTGTTTTAACCTCGCTCATGTCGGAGCGGACTTTCTGCGCTATAGTTAGCTCAGCCTTTCCAAACACTACGCTGATGCTCTGCCCATCCGCGTCATATGTTTCTTCGATCTCGGTGATTCGCGTAGTCATGGATACGCCCCATGCCTTGGAGATTACTTTGACGGTCTGCCCAAGGTCGAAGTCTATCTTGTAGGTCAAGTTGCCATGCGGATTGACCGATGTGTCAAACGTATATCGTATTGCCTGTTCATTCAGCTTACTCTGACCTCGAAAAGTCAGAGTATTGACGTAATCTGTTCCAA
Organism: Pelotomaculum isophthalicicum JI; assembly: GCF_029478095.1. NCBI lineage: Bacteria > Bacillati > Bacillota > Clostridia > Eubacteriales > Desulfotomaculaceae > Pelotomaculum > Pelotomaculum isophthalicicum. The sequence goes on from NZ_JAKOAV010000029.1 coordinate 14,964, forward strand.
AGTCCTCAGCCCGTAAGTCTTTGGCATCCACGAAGATCTCGCGGCGAGTCTCCCCAGAACCGCTTGTGATGGCGACAAATGTACGGCCTGCGCCTTCACCCTCGCCACCGATGAGTGCGGTATTGGCGTAATCCGCTACACTCTCTGTATATATCTGTTCCGTAAGATTCTCGTACTCCTTTGAGAATACCGCTTGGGAGTTGGCCCCGTTATACAGCATCACTGTAAAAATACCTGTAGCTGGAGTGAATACAGTCTTAATGCCAATATCCGAAGAGGCGCAAAGTTCCGTCACTGAATCCATCAGATTCCGATATGATATCTGAGTACTAACAGGAATGCCCAAGTTAGGAGATGAGAAGGATATACCGGTAATCTGCCGTTCCGTGTCGGTAGGGCTGATGATATTATTATTTAAAAGCTGCTCAACACAGACAGAAAGATCTCCGGAAAGTATCTCTGTTTGCCACAGAATACGCCGGGCGAGTAAGGATGTAGCAAAACGGCCACTCGCAGTGATAGTTTCATGCTCAGATTGAGACAATTCCAGATGCTCAATGATTCCGGCTTCCTCATCATCGTTCTTCCAAATGATGTTCCCCTCTTTTAAGAGCGCAGTGTTCTCCTGTGTTGCAATTGCTTTTAGCTCAAATGAACCACACTGGGAGTAACGCCGTGTCCAGCGCAGGTACTCAAAAGACTCCACAATACCCGTAAGCTCCCGGTTTGGATTGTAGATATATAGTTGCATATTCACACCCCCAGAAACTGCGGACGATAGTAAATGCTGACTTCCAGCAGTTCCATATTGACTGAAGCATCGTAGCGCAAAGTGTTAATGCCTGCTGCAAGCTGGAAAAATACCGAATTGGTGTCCAGCAAGGAGAAAGCATTCGTTACCACAGAACCGTTGATGCTGACTACGCGCTTACCAGCGAAATGGGTATATACACGAAGTTCATCACCAGCATTCATTGTAGTAAGAAGGCGGATGTATTCCCCTGTGTCTATATTTAAGAGTTCTGGATTCGTAACAGTGCCTAGCGCCTGGAACACGATCTCGCACCCGCAGGAAACATCGCCGATGTTGTCCACCGTGATGATCTGGCTAGGCTGGCGCATTCCAAATTCCATACCACTTTCAGGTATTTCCAGTTCAAACTCGAATAAAGGTATCCAAGATGCCAGTTCCTCGCGCACTTCATTAAGCGTCTCAAAGAAGGGAGACGGGCAAAGCAGACTGACAAAAAAGTTGGGTATGCGCTGCCTGGTGGAAACGGTAAAACCCGCTTCTTCTACAACGCAGGCAATTTGCCGTTCACGATAGATGAGTGTTCCATTCAGCTTAGGGCTAAATATCTGAAGGAAGCGCTGTCGTCGCGAAAAAGCCTCGTCAGGAGTATCTGCTACGACAGTACCCTCCAGTATGATGTTTCGCATATCCAGTGTAGAGGAAATATAAAAAGCACCGTCCTGATCTGGTGCCTTGAAGGTGTTAACGGTCTGACGTATGTTGCCTGTGCCGTCTATCTTGGTAAGGAAATACGGGCGGCTTTGTTTAAGCGTAATGCTTCTGCCATCTGCATTAATATAAGTAAGTTCCATAGTCAGACCTCCTTTATAATTCAAGTGCCAGCTTACGGGAGAGGTTTTTGAACTCCCGTGCCAGTTCTTTTTCAGATAGAGCCCTTGGTGTCACCACCGAGAGATTTTGTGTGATACTTGTGCCGTTGGTGCTGCCTTGCCCGGATAATCCTCTATAATTCAAATCGAAGTTTGTAGGTACCGCATTTTGCATATCCCTTGAAACTGCTGTCATTGCATCCTCGAAGCCCACACCGATGCCTTCGCCCATATTGCGACCAATTCCAGCAAACAGGGTTGAAGGAGAGTTGATACCGAAGAAGTTCTTAATCTTCGATACCACATTACCGAAAAATCCTGAGATTTTACTCCACAGCCATGCACCCGCGTCTGAAATACCATTCCACAATCCTTTAATCAGATTGCCACCCACTTGGGCCATTGAGCTTATATAACCGGTAAAGGCCCTGACCAGTCCTGAGATGATCTGCGGAACTGCCTTAACAACCTCCACAATTATCCTTGGCAGGTTTGCAATCAATGCCACAAACAGCTGAACACCCGCTAGAATGATCTTATCGATATTACCTACAATGGCATTTACCAGTGAGGTTATGATCTTTGGAATTGCGGCTACAACAGTAGTAATTATTTGAGGAAGTGCCTGAATTAGCGATATCAGAAGCCGGATGCCTGCATCAATAATCATAGGAATCGATCCAATGACTGCATTAATAATACTGTCTATGATTTGTGGAATTGCTTCCACAACTGCCGTAATGATGGTAGGCAATGCTGTAACCAGTGAGGTCAACAATTGAATACCCGCATCGATAATCTCTGGAATGGATTCTATTAGAAAATCCACCACTGCTTCGATAATTGCAGGCAAGGCAGAAACAAGCTGAGGTATTGCTTCAACTAATCCCTGGGCTAATCCTATTATCAACTGCAAAGCCGCGTCCAGCAGCATTGGCAGGTTCTCAATCAAACCTTGAACAATCTTCGTGACCGCTGAAACTGCTGCGGGTATGAGCTGAGGTAAAGCTATGCCAATTCCATCCACAAGTGCAGTTACCAGTTCTATTGCCGCATTTATGAGCAATGGAAGATTATCAATCAACGCCCCAACAATTGTCATTAGAGCACTTACCGCCGCCGGGATAAGTTCCGGTAAGAGGTTTAAAATTGTTTCCAGTACCTGCGTGAATATATTTGTGACTAATTCAAGAAGCATTGGAAGCAAGTCTGCCACTGCTGCTAAAATTGCGCCCGTTGCTGTCGGTAATGCTGCTACTATATTCTCTAAAACCGGTACGATATTAGTGACAACTGCCTTGAAAGCATCAACAAGATTCTCAGTCAGATTGGTCATATCCGCATTGGCATTGCCAAGTCCAGCTGTAAAAGAGCCAACCGCAGCTTGTAACAATCCAATCGAACCAGAAATGGTCTGAGTTGATTCTTTCGCAAAGTTGCCCGCATACTGCTCGGTGTTCTCAAAAAACATCTGCATTGCAACTTCGGCTTTTTCCGCTTGTGTTGCGGTATTCCAAGTAAAGTCCAGACCCTTTGCAAGAGCGTAGGCTTGGATGTTAGTAGCGTTCATAGCAACACCGAGGTTATCCATCATGGTGAAGTTGCCTTTTGCTGCACCTGTTACAGCCTCCATCGCCATAGACATGTCAATACCCATGACGGATGCCATGTCCGCAGCACGTTGCATGGCTTTTTCGGTTAGTTCAAGGCTTTTCTGTTGCTGTATACCAGAACCTTGGAACAACGCACCCATTTTATTGGCAGTAGCAAGATACTCGCTTTGAGAGATACCCAGATTTTTATAGGCTTCTTCACCGGTTTTCTGAATAGACGCAGCGTATGCGCCGAAAACCGCCTCTGATCCGCCCAAGTTTTGCTCCAACTCTCCAAATTGCGTGACTACTTCTTTGCCTAACTTAATAGCAGCGGCTCCTGCGGCAACGGCAACAGCACCCATTGCTACACCGATTCCCTTGAGTACGCCACCGAGTTTATCAAACCTGCCACCAGCATCTTCTGCACTTTTACCCGAATCCTCTAATTCTGCACCAAGATTATCAGCTTCGATTGTGGACTGCTCAAGTTCACGTTCCATACCATTGAGTTCCGCTTGTGCCTTGTTCAGCTGAATCTGCCAATTCTGCGTACGGCGGTCATTTTCGCCAAAAGAGGAGGAGGCGTTATCAAGAGCAGCTTTAAGAGTAGCAATCTTATCTTTCTGTGCATCGATCTCTTTATTCAAAACCGCATTACGGGCGGTAACCGACTGTATGGATTTATCATTTTTATCAAACTGGCTGGTTACAAGGGTCATTTCACTTCCCAGTACCTTAAAGGACTGATTGATATCGGAGAGAGCTTGCTTAAATTCACGCTCGCCCTCAACGCCAATTTTCAAACCAAAATTGTCCGCCATATCTTCACCTCCTCCTATATACCCGGCGGGATAATATCATCAATTGTCCGGGTTTTCTTCGGCTTTTCAATTCCGTGCCATTGCTTGTGACAGGTCCATAAATCAAAGAATAGTCCGATGGGCATGAGCCAGAATTCCTCTGCATCCATACCCATCTGAACTGTTCCATAATAAAGAAGCCGGGTAAAGACTTCAGCGTCCGTTACCCGACTTCCACGTTTTTTGGAGTTTCCTCCTCACTTTCTACATTGCGCTTTGTGCCTTTGAACATCGCCTCGGTAATTGCATTTTTATATGCGGCCAAATCAAGCGGTGAAGTAAGAAGTTCCACCTCTTCCTCTGTAAGCAATTCTTCTGGTGAGTTCTTATTTTTAAGGTTGTGAATTAAGATTGACTGGTTTGCTAGCAGTGTGATTAGCCAAACAATCTCGTCCAGCGCCATCTCGAAGTTCTCGGATTTCATAAGTTTTTCTCCAAGATTTTCAAGCCCGCCATAACGATTTGCAATCGCTTTTGTCGCACGTGTGGTCAAAACCAATTCGTAATCTTTACTGCCGATGTTGATTGCGGCGCTTCTCTCATTATCCATAGATTAATCCTCCTAAGGTTCCGGCGTGTAGACCGGTTCGTAAACTTGAGTGAACCAACCGGTGATAGTTGCAGAAGATACGCCTGCATCGCCTTCGGTAACCTCTGCTTTCCATGGGTGCTTACCCATGCCATCCAGCTTGTTACGGCGCATGACCGTCCCTTCGATGGTTGGTGTAGAGAATGTGATGGAATCCGCCTTTGTCTGCAGATTCGTTGCGGGCAGGCCGAACTTCACGCGATAGAGCCAGAAGTACCGGTATGTGCCGTTGGCCTTTTGCGCTCTAAAGCCCACAGCAACGGGTGTACCCACATTCTCGCTGGCGGAGATCAGCACACCGTTGTCATCGGTGGATGCTCCGGTTAGATCTGCCGCGACAGTTGGTCCAATGTCATCCACGCCGAGGGTGAGCGTACCGCTGTTAAAGTCTTTTACAACTTCTGCGGCACCGTCGTCCGCATATAAAATCGCCTCGATCAGTTCCACCGAGAGCTCGGCGGTAATAGCTTTAGCAAGCACCGAAGGTACCGCATAGGTTTCTACTCCGCTAGAATCTTCGGTTATCTTTGAATAGTACAGTCTGTCAAGACCGATAGTTGCCATGTGTTATTCCTCCAATCCATAGTTTTTTGCCACATCAATGGCGTAATGGTGATATCCAGTATCGTCTTCGTGTCCGATGTACCGTCGTTCAGTCACAGTAAAATCCGCATTCAACAAAGCCGTAGTAATCTGCCTTTTCCGCACTAAGTAATTGCCTTTTGAGAAAAGTGATATCCTCACTTCCTGCACATCAAAGCCGGGGCGGTTATCCGCGTGAACTTCAAAAATGTCCGTCAGAGGGATAAAGACCAGATATTCGTCAGGTGGCACACCGCTGAACACACCAGTTTCGATAGGAATATTAAGTGGTTCCAGGACTTCGTTTAAATCAGAAAGTAGACTCATATCCTATTTACCTCCTCATCCAGCTTTGCTTTCATCGCCTCGATGCACGGCTTTCTACTGGTGCTTTTCGCGGGCTTTAAGAATGGTTTTGCCGGTTGACCCGACTTTCCGTATTCGATGATATTGGCTATCTTTGCATTACTGCTTCCATCACGACGTGGTTCGGAAAAGCCGACTTTAACGTTGTAGTTGCCATCTCTATCCTGTAAAGCGGGTGAAACCCCCAATGCTGCCGAAAGCTCGCCGGTGGAACGCGAAGGATACTTTGTGTCACGACCAACCGCTGAATTGAGATTAGACTTTACCTTATCAAGCACAACCTCACCGCCAGCCTCAAGCACACGAGGGATGATTTCATCTGTTTTATCGTTTAGCCGGGAAACCTTCAGAAGAAAGTCCTCCGGCATTTTCATAGTTACTTTAGCCACTGGGCTTCACCTCCTTGGCGAGTACTTCAATGTACATTTCACGACCCTTGACATCCTCCACCGAGGTGATTTCAAACCGTCCGTCTTCACAAGCAATAAGCTTTGAGGTCGTAACAGTGACACCGGGAATACAGCGGAAACGGAAAAGGTCGGTGGCTTCTGAAAATACAGCTCTGTTCGCCCACATTTCGGTGCCGTGCCGACCTTCCCGATATGCTTTGAGGGAAGCAACAATATTGTCAATCTCAGTGCTGAAGCCCTCCGAGTCTTTTGTAGTTACTCTCTCAATTATATCTATAAAGGTGTTCATCTTTCCAAAGCTCATAATCTACACCTTCCAATCCCGGTCGAGCCTAAGCAGTAGGTTCACTGTGTTCCAAACTTGTTGACCTGCCTGCACACTATCTGCAAAGAAACCAGCCGTCGAGCCATCTCTGCTTTCGTAGAAATGACTCGACAGCATGATTACTGCCTGTTCAGTAGTGGGCGGCATAGTGTTTTCAGTGTAATAACCCTCAGCGACATGTTGGTAGCTCTCCGCGTAGGAGACGGCGGCTTTGATGTAATGCAGCAGAAGGCCGTCGTCTGCATCATGTGCCAGGATCAGGTTCGCTTTTACTTTAGGGAGAAGATTATCTGTTGTCATCCCATCCGCCTCCTTCTGGTCATTATTCGTCTGCCGCCATCAAACCCGCTGCTTTTAGCTTTGTGAGAAGAGCATTGAAGTCCGTGACCAGACCAGCGACATCGGTGGCCGTGCTATCCGCCTGATTCTCTGCAGCAGGAAGCCCCGTTACCGAGGCTCCCGGTAGGACTTCCAGTGTGCCACCGATGATCCACTTTTCGCCGCCCTGTTCCATATAGTTCTTTGAGTTATAACTCATATGTCAGCCCTCCTTATGCGTGCTGCTGGAGAACCTTGATAGCCTCCGGCAGGATCAGCTTACCGTCTACACGCTGGGTAGCTACGAAACCTACTTGCCCGGTGACTGCATAAAGCTCGTTTAATCTCTTAAACATACGTCCCTGACGGTCGGCTACCCAGTAATAGCTGAAGTCACCAAACACGATGCTCTTGGCAGTCGCAGCAATAGTTGGCACATATGCCGAGGTGTACAGAGGGCGGTTCATGATGGTATCAGGCGTACCTGCCTGAAGTGAAGGCTGCCAAAGGTACTGGCCTTGACCGTCCTTTAGTTTACGTATTGCCTTTACAGTAGCATCGTTCATAACGAATACAGCCCTGTTACGGTAAGGAGCCTTAAGTGAGTAGAACAGATCGAGCACCTCATCCATGGTGATTGCTGTAGCACCTGCTGTAGTTACACCGATTTGGGCACCACCTGTAGCGGCAAGGATGCCAGTCGGTTTACCGGAGCCATCGCCGGTGAAGAAAGCTTCCTCTTCTTTATTGCCGATACGCCTTGCGAACTCTTTAGAGATGTAGGCTTCGAGGTTGAACACAGAATCGTTCAGCAACTCCTCGGAGACTTTGATCAAGGTTGCAAGTTTGTAGGCACCGATTGACACCTGACCGAAGCTGTCGTCGCTCTCTGTAATAGTACCTTCCTCATCGACCCAAGAAGCAGTACCTTTGGTAGCTACGACTGGAATCTTCCTATCACCGGAAGATGTGGTGATAACATTGGCCAGTGAACGGAAGATGTTCTCATCCTCGAGGGCCTCCACCAGCGTACGCTCAAACTCGTCAGGTACGAGATAACCACCCTCGGTGTCTGTACCTATTTGCAGGGCATTTCTTACGTTTACATCAAGTCCTTCACCTGCACGAGTACGCATAGCATTCCAGAACGCTTTCCTGTATTCGGCGGATGCTCGACCGGTCTTTTCTTCAGCTCCTTTGGATGGAGCGTTTGTAATGGGATTGCTAGTAGCTTTAGAGAGTTCCAAGTCGATAGAGGCCTGACGCTCGAGGCGCTCAATTTCTTTACCTAATGCCACGACGTCGTTTTCCATCTTCTCATAAGTAGTGGTATCCTCAGCGGACAAAAGCCCGTCACCACCACGTTTCGTATCAAGGAATGCCTTTGCCGCATCCCAAGCCTTAGCGCGCTTTTCGCGCAATTCAAGAATCTTACTCATTGTAATTTCCTCCTTCAAATTAGTGTGAAATTAAAGAAAGCCGCTTTTCCAGCGACTCTATCGGGGTACCTGTTTTCGGTTTTGATTTTTTGGGTATTTTCCCAAGTAGGGAGTTGCACACAGCTGCACGGGAGAATATAAGTCCTTGCCCTGTATCAAGAGGGATACGATCTTCACCTTCCGTGAACATGATTTTGTCAGCGAAGCCAAGCTCAATGGCTTTGTTCGCATTCATCCAAGTCTCCGCATCCATGAGATGCGATAGCTTTGCGCGGGATAGTCCGGATTTCAGTTCATATGCGTTGATGATGCTTTCCTTGACCTCATCCAACAAAGCTTTGGCGCGGAGCATCTCCTCGCTGTCGCCGATTGCGATGGTCGAAGGATTATGGATCATCAGCATGGAAACCGGCGACATATATACATCGCCACCTGCCATAGCAATAACTGATGCCGCACTTGCTGCCAATCCGTCGATCTTCACGGTGACTTTTCCGGTATACTCCATTAGCATGTTATAGATCTGCGCAGCAGCGAATACATCACCACCGGGCGAGTTGATCCACACCGTAACATTGCCGGAGCCAGCCATCAATTCATCCTTGAATAGCTTTGGTGTTACTTCATCGCCCCACCAGGTCTCGTCGGAGATTTCTCCGTTGAGGTAGAGGGTGCGCTCTTCGGTGGCTTCATCTCGCACCCAGTTCCAGAATTTTCTCATTGGCCATTAGCCTCCTTTTCATAAAAATTGCCCGCCTGTGAGAGCGGGAGCATATTGCCGTTCACAAGATACAAATCACCGCCTTCCTCAGCTGGGATGCGGTTCATATCCTCCAGTTCACGGATGTCGTTAGCAGACATCCATCCGTTTTGCCTTCCGACTGAATAACCGTTCATGCGACTTTGGTAGTCGCCTCGAAGCAATCCATCCAGGTTAAACTTGATGAACAGCGACGTTTTCTCTGAAGGCAGAATTAACGATTGCTGAAGGCTCTGCTCCCAGCGAACTACCCACGGATCGAGTGTGTATTTTACGAACTCCAGCGATTGTTGCTCGATGTTGGAGAAGCTGGATTTCTCTAGATCACCCACCATGTGTGGCGGCACACGGAAGATACGTGCGATCTCGTTAATTTGGAATTTACGTGTTTCCAGAAATTGCGCCTGCTCCGGTGGAATGCCAATTGCCTGAAACTTCATGCCTTCTTCCAGTACGGCAACCCTATGAGCGTTACCGCTTCCTTGATAAGCGCTGTTCCAGCTATCTTTGACTCGCTGAATATCCTTGATTACACCGGGATGCTCCAATACGCCGCCGGGATTTGCACCGTTAGCGAAGAACGCAGCACCGTATTCCTCAGTGGCAAGTGACATGCCGATGGCGTTCTTGGCCATTGCTATGGGGCTGTAGCCAATAAGTCCATCAAAACCAAGACCAGGTATGTGGAGCACCTCATCCTTGCGGAGCGTAACATAGCCGCCTTTAGGCTTTAGTCCGCTTTCGTCAACATCACGGTAATAGGTGTAAACCAGCTCGCCGTTTTGAGCACGGCCGACTTCCATCTTGTTTGGTAACAGTGGGTAAAGCGCAACAGCCTGACCGCGACCGTTTCGGACAATCTGCGCGTAAGCATTGCCCCAAATTAAAAGATGACTCATCAGTGTTTCTCGAAACACGAATGAAGTCATCTCAGGGTTAGGTTCGTTATGAAGAAGATAGTACAGTGGGTGCTGTGCGATGCGTTCCTTCCCACCATCCAAGCGGTATCTGTATACATGTAAAGGCAGTCCAGCGATTGCTTCGGCCAATATTCTTACGCAGGCATAAACCGCAGTGGTCTGCATAGCCGTTCGCTCGTTTACTGTTTTGCCACTGCTGGTGCCGCCAAACAAGAATGAAAACGCGCTACCCACACGGTTTTGGGGTTTGTCGCGGGAACGAAGCAGCCCTGAAAATATACTCATAATATTAATAACCCCCTTTCGTTGTACACCGATTCTCCGCCACTGCCGTTACCACATCGGATGGCGCGGTCTAGTGCCATGATGGTTGCTACCGCGCCGTCGATTTTCTCAGTCGACTTTTCCTTATCCGCCTTTATATTTCCGGCAGGGTCGGTCCGGACAAATATGTTGTCCATCATCCACCGAAGGACCGGATGACCTCCGTGAGCTATTTTCTGTTCCAAGGTCAGTTTCATCAGTTCTTTGGTCGGTGGAGACATATCTTTAAAGCCTTGGCCGAATGGAACAACCGTAAAGCCGAGGTTTTCAAGATTCTGCGTCATTTGCACAGCACCCCAACGGTCAAAGGCGATTTCTCGAATGTTATATTTTGTACCAAGCTCTTCTATAAAGCTTTCTATAAAGCCATAATGGACCACGTTGCCCTCCGTGGTTTTAAGAAACCCTTGCTTTTTCCATACATCGTAATTTACATGGTCACGCCGAACACGCAAATCGATATTGTCCTCTGGTATCCAGAAGAACGGCATAACCATAAATTTATCATCCTCATCCAATGGCGGAAAGACCAGCACGAAAGCCGTAATATCGGTCGATGAGGAGAGGTCAAGCCCACCATAGCAGACGCGCCCTGTTAGAGCTTCTGTGTCAACGGTAAAAGCACAGGCATCCCATTTGTCCATTGGCATCCAGCGCACAGCCTGCTTTACCCATTGATTGAGACGAAGCTGTCGGAAGCTGTTCTCTTCAGCCGGGTTTTGCCTTGCTGATTCAAATGCTGCTTTAACCTTATCCATGCTGACGGTGATTCCCAAAGATGGATTTGCTTTCTTCCACACTTTTGGATCTGTCCAGTCATCTTCAGGATCGGCCCCATATATAACGGGATAAAAGGTGGGATCATTTTTTCTGCCATTTATAATATCAAGGGCCTTCTGGTGTACCTCCCAGCAGATACTGTTGTGGTTGTCGCCAGCAGTAGTTATAAGGAAATACAGCGGCTGCATTCTTGCATCACCACTGCCCTTGGTCATAACGTCGTACAATTTTCTGTTTGGCTGGGTATGAAGCTCGTCAAACACCACACCGTGGGTGTTAAAGCCATGCTTGTTTCCAACATCAGCTGAAAGCACCTGATAAATACTGCCTGTCGGCTGATAGATGAGTCGCTTCATAGAGTCGAGGATTTTCACTCGTTTGGATAGAGCCGGACACATCCGCACCATATCTGCTGCCACGTTAAAAACAATTGATGCCTGGTTGCGGTCGGCAGCGCATCCGTAAACCTCAGCGCGTTCCTCATTATCTCCGCAGGTGAGCAACAGGGCAACAGCCGCCGCTAGCTCACTTTTTCCCATCTTCTTCGGTATTTCTACATAAGCTGTGTTGAACTGCCGGTAGCCGTTCGGCTTCAGAGTTCCAAATACATCACGAATTATCCTCTCCTGCCAATCGATTAGTTCAAAAGGCTTTCCCGCCCACGTACCTTTGGTATGTGAGAGGGCTTCGATAAAAGCAACAGCATAATCGGCGGAGGATTTATCATAGATAGAATCAGCCGACTTAAACCGGGTTGGTGTATATTTCTTGAGTTTTCGTATATCCGCCGCCTCCTTCCGAGCATAAAAATAGACCTGCATTAAGCAAGCCTTCTAAATCTTTCTGTACGAGAAACAGAGCCGTTTTAGGCACTGTTCTCTGTGTTTAGTATTTATTTCTCTTCGCCCGTCAGAATAAAACGGGCATATGCACCAGTGTTATCCGCGAGGTAAACAAGCAACTCAGCGTATCCCTCTCTCATAGCGATTTCCTTCACCTTCGGCACATCAAACATGTTCGTTTCACCTGTTGCGCGGATGGCGAGAATCTGTTCCTTTATCTTCTTATCCATTTTCGACCTCCTTAGAATCCTCCACAGCCTGTTTTAGAATACCGATATCGAAGTCTGCAGTCTTGTAGCCATCTAAGATAACGCTGTAATAATAGCAGCTTGGAGTGCCGAGTGGTCGACCTTCATTCATGATGTACACCATAGTTTCTACGTTCTTTTTGCCAAGTTTGACTTTGACTGTTTCCTTTCGGTAGAGGAACGGAAAACCCTCGTAGCGATCGAGTGCAGCTTCGTCAGCCGGGGTAATCTCCCACAGCAGGCATGGCACTGTCTTGCCCTTAAAAGGTTCCACGGTCGCCACAGAGCCGCCATGTGCCCCTCGAAACAATAACTGGTAGTCCTTCAAAACTACCGGCCCGACAGGTTTTGCTGTGGGGCAACGGTGCGCCATTTGCTCAAGGTTAAGATTTGAGCCATAGGCGAGATAGAATGTTTTATTCATTGTCTTTGTCCTCCTTATTTTTGCGGGGCAACCGTTCAGGCTGCCCGAAATCGCCAAGCCGCCGAGCCGTCTAAGTGAGCGGTCAAGTGCTCCCGGCAGTTTGCGAATTCCTCGCCGATGAAACCGATGCGGTTGAGGTAGGTCCGCATTGCGAACTTTTCATTTTCAGCCTGCGGTTTCTTTGCCGAGGCGCATTTCTGTGTGAGTGCCTGGTGGTTGAGAGCAAGGGCGAGAACAATGTAGCTTCTTACCTTACCTGCGTGTAGCTCGCTGTTGAAGCCTCGAAGCTCGACCGTATGGTTGCCGGTGAAAAAGCTGTGCAGGTTAAGAAAATGGTATCGGCTTGAATGGTAGTGACGGCTGGTGCTTTCGCTGTAGCCCTCGTACCAAAGGCTCTCGATGGCTTCCATCGTTTTCGGTTTGCGTCGGTTTAATTTCTCGACCAAGAGGCTATCCATCTTTTTGCAGTAACTCATTCGTTCAGGTGCTATCTGCAAAGCCTTGTAAAAAAGGTCGTTCTTGCTGGCGATGATGTTCACGAAGTTCCTAATGCTCCTCGATGTATGGTCTGAGCCGTCAAGGTGTATGTGAATTCCGCAGGAGTTGTTTGCAAATCCGCCAGCGTGACGTAGCTGTCTCACTAGTTCCTGCAATGTTTCAATATCCTCGCGGTAGGTTAGGATGGGGCTTACCAGCTCTACGCTATAATCCCGGGTGGCAGCTACCTTCTGGCGTCCTTGTTTCTTTTGGCAGGAGATGCTGCTGTCGCTCATAAACTTCCAAACCCGTCCATCTGGGGTCGTTATCTTCTTGGTGTCGTAATAATCGCCTGTGTGTATAACCGTCCCGTTAAGGAAGTCGGCAGCTACTTTAGCCGCTTCGTTTCTTGTGATACCTGTAAACTCAATCTCAATCCCGAATTTGCTTGTAAACATGTGGTTTTCCTCCTGAATGTGTATGTTTTGCGCTTTGCGCATGTACATATATCACTCTAAAAGGCTTATATAGCAAGCGAAATCCGAGAGATAAAACACATCAATTTATGGGTGTGTTTCTACGAAACCAGATACCGTTACAGCTTACGCACTGCATCCTCTCCGTACACAACGCCGAGGGAGGAACCGATATCCCATGAGCAGAAAATTGTACCTGTGTCGTCCACGAAGTCCACGGTTCCTTGATCGCCGGGCCTTAGCTTGGAATAAGGATCGTTCATGTGTACCAATTCCACTCGTGTGCCAGATGGGTATTGCTTACGGAGGCGTTCCACCGTCTCCCTTGAAGGAAAGTTATTCATCAGCCGTTACCTCCTCAGCTTTAGTCGGAGCGCCATTCTTAAAGGCGCTATTGCCTGATAGGTTCTTTAGCAGGATTTTGCGTTCCATTTTGTATTCAGTGCCGACAAAACCAAGCCGGATGAGGAAACATCTAAAAGCGTACTTCTCATTTTCCACTTGCTTTTCGGTAGCATTGACTCTTTGCTGTGTTTTTGCCATCTCGCAGAGCGCAGTAACAAAATGGGTGTAGGCTTTGACCTCATATGAAGCAAGCTCTCCTTGAAACCAAGGGAAACTGATAGTTTCTTCGCCTGTAATGATAGTGCTGCAATCAGTACCGAGAGCCTTTTGGATTAGAGAAGCTTTGCTTTCAACCAATCGCTTAAGGTTTTCAAGAGCCATATCGGTGAAAGTCGACCTTGGCATCTCGATGGTCAAAAGGTTGGTTTCGAGCGAATCCGCTTGTTCAGGTTCCCCATATGCGGGTGGCTCCTCGTAATCGCAGTAAGGGCTGACCCTGCCACCAAGAGCGGCTTCGTATGGAATTTGAACATCCTCTGGTACTTGTTCTGCTTCCGGGAGTGGAGTGTCGTATTCTTCTGTAATAGCCTTGAAGTCATGCAATCCCTGTAGGTCAGCAACCAGTCCAGGATTGTCATCTCCTCTAAGCATTCCGTTCTTGTCAATGTGGTAGCCGCCTACCTCATAAGCGAAGGTAGGTGCACCAAGGTATTTTGTCGGAGCATTTAGTTCCTGGCTGATTGCACCTACCAATGATTTTCGTTTTGTGCCTGTTACATTATAATTAATCTGCATTTTTCATACCGCCTTTCTTTTTCGGTACTACATATATCACTCTGAATGCTGTAAATAGCAAGTCGTTTCGAGCATATTGCTGTAGGGAAACTGCTCCGATTATTCAGCGGTATTTGTGTAGCTGGAATTTAGTCGTCAGCATTTACTTCCTGCAGATCATGATACTTATACTCCTCGCCATCTCTCAAAAGAAATACACCATCTGCGTTTCCGGCTTGCTCAATATACCTTTTTACAATGACGTCGCAGTACTTTTCATCAAGCTCAACAGTGTAGCAAATGCGCTCAGTCTGATCACAGGCTATGAGCGTACTTCCTGAACCACCGAAAGGATCGAGCACGATGCAGTTGGTCAGGCTTGAGTTGAGGATCGGGTATGCTACCAGTGCCACAGGCTTCATCGTGGGATGGTCACCATTCTTCTTCGGCTTTTCAAATTCCCAGATGGTGGTCTGCTTACGATCAGCATACCAGTTGTGCTTTCCAGACTTCTTCCAGCCGAAAAGAACAGGCTCATGCTGCCATTGATAAGGTGAGCGGCCAAGAACAAGCGACTGCTTTTTCCAGATGCAAGTACCGGAAAGGTAGAAACCTGATTCAGAGAATGCCTTTCTGAAATTCAGACCTTCAGTATCTGCATGGAACACATAAATAGAAGCATCCTTCGCCATTGCCACTTCGGTGTTCTTAAACGCCTCAAGCAGAAAATTGTAGAATGCTTCATTTCCCATATTGTCATTCTTAATTTTACCCGCCGAACCTTCATAGTTGACGTTGTACGGAGGGTCAGTTACAACAAGATTTGCGAGTTTCCCGTCCATCAATAGAATGAAAGTGTCAGCCTTAGTAGAATCACCACAGACTAGCCTGTGCTGCCCAAGCAACCAAACATCGCCTTTCTTGGTGAGTGCGGGCTTTTGCAGTTCAGCATCCACATCGAAGTCATCATCATGAATACCGTCCTTGAGCGAATCCTTAAAAAGCGCATCAAGTTCGGCAGGCTCAAAGCCGGTGAGGGACACGTCAAAGTCCGCTCCCTGCAAATCCGCAATGAGGAGAGCCAGCTTATCCTTATCCCAATCACCACTGATTTTATTGAGGGCGATGTTGAGTGCCTTTTCTTTATCCTCATCCATTTCAATAACCACACACTCGACTTCGGTGATGCCCATATCAAGCAGCACCTTCAAACGCTGGTGGCCACCTACAACATGAGATGTGGTCTTATTCCATATAACAGGTTCAACATAGCCGAACTGCTCGATGGAGCGTTTCAGCTTTTCGTATTCCGGGTCACCGGGTTTCAAGTCTTTACGAGGATTGTAGTCGGCTGGAATCAATAGCTCAGTTTTCAGTTTTTCTATCTGCATATTTCTCAGCCGCCTTTCTTAAATTTGTGTACATGTTTACATCCTCCCACGGGAACAGACAGGAATTGAAATGTCCATAAACCGCCGTATCGGAGTAGATGGAATTTCGCAGCCTTAGTTTTTCGATGATTGCAGCTGGTCGGAGATTAAACACCTCCTGCACAATATTGGCAAGCAGCTCATCGGTGAGTTTGCTAGTACTAAAGGAAGTCACGTCGACTGCCACAGGGTTTGCCTTACCAATTGCATAAGAAAGAGCGACCTCACATTTCTCTGCAAGACCGCTCCATACGATGTTCTTTGCAATGTATCTCGCCATATATGCTCCGCTTCGGTCAACCTTGGTCGGGTCTTTGCCGCAAAGTGCACCGCCACCGTGGGATGCAAGGCCGCCATAAGTATCAACCATGATTTTTCTGCCGGTTAAACCTGTATCAGCAGTGGGACCACCTTCAACAAATCTGCCGGAGGGATTAATAAGGATTTCAGTATCATCATCAAACGGAAAATCCTCAAAACACTGCCAAAGTACATTATTTCTGATATCCGAACGCAGTTCTTCCTGGGTTTTATCCTTATCATGCTGAACTGAAACTACAATGGCTTTCACACGCTTGGGCATGCCATCCTCATATTCCACAGTAACCTGTGCTTTGCCGTCAGGCAGAATACCCTTAATGAGTTTTCCTTTCCGGCAGTTGTCAATGCGCTTTATGATGCGATGAGAAAGCACCAGTGGGAGGGGCAGGTTCTCACGGGTTTCATTGGTTGCGTAACCGTAAACCGTGCCTTGGTCACCAGCGCCCACAGAACCGTATGGATCATTGATACCATTTCTTGCTTCAAGTGCATTATCTACACCCGCCGCAATATCTGAGCTTTGCTGGTGTACAAAAACAAAAACTGTGAACTTCCACGGATTGTATCCCACCTCACGAAGTACATTTTTTACGATGAAGCGTATGTCTACTTTACCGCTGCAGGTGATTTCGCCCGCCACGATAATTTTACCTTTGGTCGCCATGACCTCACAGGCCACGCGAGAAGCTTTGTCTTTACGAAGACAAGCATCCAAAATATTGTCAGCAATGAGATCACAGAGTTTATCCGGATGTCCCATGCAGACACTTTCCGCTGTTTTATAAGTAATCATATTTTCCTCCTATCTGATTTATTTTCCTCGCCTTGCCATGAGCAGACGTTCCATTACATCGTCCTGCGGACTAGCGCCGTTGTATTCACCTGTACAGTTTTCTTTAACAATCTGGAATATCTCCATCCACAGCCGATTAGTTTGGTTCATGTAATTCTGGCCCATTGCCACATAGGGGCTTTGAATGGCATTGCCAGTAGTCGGGTGTTTTGCTAAAAAGCCATATTCTGTGACAGCTTCCTCACATTGAATCCAACGAGCCACGCTCATGGCGTAGCGTTCCAACAACTGCGGCGATACGAGAACAGCACATCCGCGTTCGTTCAGCCACTGCCATGTATTTCTGTAGATTTCTCCTGCAACCAGTGCTTTGCCGTCTTTTTGTATAGCTTCAAGCATTTTATTTGGCTCAGGCATTTCAAGTCCTTTTAGGTCTGCCGTATCCTTAAATTCCATCACGGTCAGTTTTCTGCCTCCTGGATTGCCTTCGGCTATTTTATCAGTCAGGGGCTTCTTTTTCGCACCTGCACCTACACGAGCGCCGCCTCGATTTGTACCGTCTTTCGCCATATTTTCACCTCACTTAGCAGGGTTGGGGCTATTCCCTTGTTTGAAACCGCGTTTTTTAACACGAAGCCCCACGCCGCTGTCCGCTTTAAAAAATTTTAGAGATTTGACCTCCCCCACCGGTCACCGCTCTCGGCAGTGATTCGAGAGTGACAGGATTTACAAAGAGCCATTAGATTGCTCTTCTCATTGCCGCCGCCTTTGGAAAGCGGAAGGATGTGGTGTACCTCTTCAGCAGGAGTAAGCTTACCTTGCTTCTCACATTCCTCACAAAGAGGATGCGACTTGATGTAGCGGTCACGGATACGTTTCCAAGCACGACCATATCGTTTGTTGGAAGCAGGATCTCTTTCGTACTGGTTGTAGTGTTTATCCATTGCTTTTTGATGCTCGGCACAGTATTGCTCGCGTTCAGCAAGCCGACCGCAGCCGGGGTAAGCACAAGGACGCTTAGGTTTGTAGGGCATTGGTTCACCTCGCTTTCAGGGCATAACAAAAGCCACCGCAGATATCTCCACGATGGCCTTTGGAATTCTATTTCTCTATTGTAATAGTAACACACGAACCACACTGACAAACAGTGACATTCACTGACTTGTTTCAGGAAGTTTAATTAGTGAGGTGGCAACATCGTGCAGACGATAAACATGGCGTACATTATATCCCAGGTCCACTGCGATTTGCTCCCACGATTTAAAGCATAAGTATCGTAGCTCTAGAAGCGTCTGGCACTCCAAACTGTCAACCGCTTTTATGACTCCTATTATTTCACCCTTTAAGTCTACAAGGCGATCAATGTCTTTGTTGATCTCGTTCTGAAGATCAATGATTTTACAAATAGCGTCGGCCATCATAGATGTTCCATGACTCGGATTACGTGGCATCCCCGTCAATGTTGTAGTACATTTAGTTGCCAATTCATTCAATGAAGCAACCTGCTCCAGCTTGCTGTTGATCCGCTGGTCCAAACGATAGGCTTGGGACAAATATTCTTTAGCAGTCATAGGCGGGCACCTCCAGTTTTTCTCGTATCTTGCGCATTAAGATGGTACCGTCAAGATCAGTCAACATCTGATACCAGCCAGAACAGAAGAAGCGCTCAAGAGAGTTAACCTCAGCTTTGTAATCATTTTTCTCTGGGTGACGGCCCAAACGCTGTAAGGCTTCCCGGTAATCCTTGACTGCCTGTACTATAATCGCATTCGCTAAACTTTCATATGGTTCCATATCGCACCTCCAAGTTTTTGTTTCTCGGATTGGCACGGATTGTCTTTATTTGACTCTCATTTGCAGATCAGCTTTGACTGCTTCGATAAGCGCCGACTGGCTTTTATCCTTTAAGGAAAGAGCCCTCAAGACACGCTCATCAATAGTACCTTTGGTAACGATGTGCTGCACCACAACCGTTTCAGCTGTTTGGCCCTGACGCCAGAGCCTAGCATTTGTCTGTTGATATAACTCTAATGACCAGGTAAGACCGAACCACACAATACAAGAGCCACCAGCCTGAAGATTTAAGCCATGTCCTGCAGATGCCGGATGAATTAAACCGACAGGTATTTCCTTGTTGTTCCACCTTCGAATACTTTCAGCAGTATCCAGCTTAGAAAATGGAACCTTTATGCAATGAAGTTTTTCTACGATTCTTTCATAGTCGTGTTTATACCAATAGGCCACAAGTATTGGCTTTCCGGCAGCTGCTTCAATAATGTCCTCCAATGCATCCAATTTCTGATTATGGATGACCTGAGTTTCACCGCTATCTTTATAAATGGCACCGTTAGCCATCTGGCAGAGCTTGTTGGAAAGTGCTGCAGCATTCCCAGCAGTAACCTCACCATCAGGAAGCTTAAGTACAAGGTCTTTTGCTAATTCGTCATAGCGTTCTGCCTCTTTTTCAGAAAGCATAACCGTGTATTCACTACTAACCAGTTCAGGCATCTTAAGATAATCCGTTGACTTCATTGAAATTGTAATATCGGAAATTTTCTTGTAAATGCATTTCTCCGCTCCCGGAAGAGGCTTGTAACTGTAAATAATCTGGCCATTTCTTTTATCCGGCATGAAGTAGTTGTTACGAAACGCAGTTATGAACCTTCCAAGTCTTACACCCATGTCAAGCAATTTGAACTCTGCCCATAAATCCATTAGTCCATTGCTGCTTGGTGTTCCTGTCATTCCAATAATGCGCTTTACTTTAGGACGCACCTTCATAAAAGACTTAAAGCGCTTGGCCTGATGGTTTTTGAAGGAAGAAAGCTCATCAATAATGACTGTATCGAAATCAAATGAAAGCCCACTCTCATCAATGAGCCAGGAAAGATTCTCACGATTGATTACATAGATATCGGCTGCGGCTTTTAACGCTTGAACCCGTTCAGCAGTGCTTCCTACTGCAACAGAAATGATCAGGTCAGATAGGTGATCCCATTTAGCAATTTCAGCTGGCCAGGTATCTCTTGCCACTCGAAGTGGTGCTACCACTAATACCTTATGTGCATCGAAGTAATCAAACAGCAGGTCATTTATAGCAGTAAGAGCGATACTTGTTTTTCCTAAACCCATATCAAGCAGTACTGCTGACACCGGATGAGATTCGATATAACTGATAGCGTATTTCTGATAATCATGTGGATTGTACTGCATCTAAAATCCCTCCAATCTGACTCTCGTCGTCTAGTACAAAAACTAAAAAGCCTAATGCTCTAAGCAATTTGTGCCTTGCCATCTGTAATGGGCGCGGGCACTTACCAGGGGCCTTAACCTCAACAAAGGCCATCTTTCCTTCAGGCATTAGAAGGATTCTATCCGGCATACCATCAAAGCCGGGAGATACAAACTTCACTGCCAGCCCGCCACGCTTTTTTACTTCTAAAGTTAACTTCTTTTCTATTTCTTTTTCTCTCATCGCTATATCTCCATCAAAATTGGTGACGGTCTGTGAAGGTCTACCCATAAACCTCTTATATAAAGAATTTTTATAAATTTTTCTCTAATGCGAAGTTCTATATATGACCGTAACTGACCGTCACCATATTAGGTCAGTGCTACTCGGTGCAACTCAACTTAGAAACTCTTCCTCTTTTAAGCGCACGCCATAAATGAAGCTACCTGTTTTGGTCTTTTTGCGTTCAAACCCAGCAGTCTCCAAAGCAGTATAGAAATCTGTTGTGCTTCTTGTATACTCACCGTTGCGCCCGCAATGGGCACGGTATTCCTGATAAAACTCACCAGATTTTTGCTGGTAGGTCTTATCCACCTCGCAGCAATCCTCCAAAAAGGAAGCAAGCCAGTCATTATTTTCTCTGTACGCTTCAATGGCCTCCTGAACACATGTGGGAACACTGAAATGGTAGTTAGCCTCAATAGCTTTCTTTGCACCTTCGATGATCCAGCTCATGATGTACGAGCCTGCATTCTTAACAAGGTAGTCGGCGTAGTTTTTGATGTCGCTTTTATTTTCAATTCTTGCATTAAACGGAATGACGATAAGACGTCTCCAGGTACCATCATCATTGGCACCGACTCTAGGAAGATGATTCGTGTAAAGCACCAATGTATGAGAAGGCTCAAATTTGAACGGGTCCTTATACTTTTTCTCAGCTTCGATTTCATCCGTAGAGCTAAGCTGTTTAACAATTGAAGTGTTGAGGCGCATACCCTCTTCAAGCTCGGAAGCAATGATGAGGCGTTTGCCCTTAAGCTCTGCCATTTCAGGTTTTACGTTTCTGCGGCAACCAACTGTAAGTGTATCGGCTGAGATAGCACCGCTGTAGGAGCCGAGCACTCTTGAGATGCTGTTCCAGAAGGTTGATTTACCATTACGGCCTCCACCATAGGCAATGATGATAGCCTCGAGGTAGACTTTACCGATTGCAGAAAGGCCAACAATCTGTTGAACGTAATTAATCAGCTTTTGGTCATTACAGAAAAAGGTATTCAGAGCATCTAACCAAATTTGCTCACCCTTATCTCCCGGAGAAGCAGTTGTTTGCTTTGTAATATAATCCGCTGCCTCTGGAACACGACCACCGGCCAGACCCTTGCGAAGGTCAAACGTAACACCCGGTGTATTAAGTAGGAACTCATCCTTGTCTAAGTCGCTCACCTTGATTTCCAGCATTGGCTTTGCAGCCTGCAATGCTGAGATGACATATTTCATATCCCTGCGCTTCATTACAAAAGTTCTGTAAGCTATAGCCGACTGATACTTTTTAAATGCCTTTAATGGATCTCCCGAAAGTGAAGCTTCATACTTTTTGCCACCAGCAAGAATATCTTCTTCCTTTTCACCCAAAGCAACTAAGGCATTAAGGGCGCTTTCCACCTCACCGAGGGCATCTTGAAGCTGTAAATCGAGGAACTCTTCCATTGCACCTACTGACTGCTGCCGTGATTCCATCCAATACTCACCGTTAAAACGAAGATAATCTGTGGCATCGGTGTAGCAGAGCTCATTGCCATATTCACGAGTAAGCACCTTTGCCTGGCCAATATCAGAAAAGTCCGAGGGTCTCAGCGAGTCAAAGTCAGAATTGTAGTCATCTGGAGGAACATACCCCTCCTGACCTTGCACCTTCCTTGCAAACTTGATAGCACTATTCCAGATAGCTGTAAGTTCTTCGTTATCCATAGGAGGATCACATTTCTTAGCCTCTTCCAGAAAAATCTCATGGGCCTTATCTGTGCTGCCGTATCTCTTTACAACGCGGCCAGCAAAACGAGACAAAGTATTGTTGCGTTGACCTTCAGGTATTGAATTGCTGCGACCTGTATTTGTAGGCGAAGGAACATTCTCCAGCAATTCATCAATCGTGAGCCAACCTTCATGCCAGATAACTTCACCGGTATCAGCCCCATAGATAAAACGTGCTGCATCCAGAGCGTTATCATCAAAGAAGGGGAACTGAGCATGGATAGCTCTTTTTATAGCCACATATCCTTCCGCATCTGTTAGCTCTTCTATAGGAAAGTAAACATGGAACTTGGGCCTTGCAGCTTTTCCATCCTTAGAAAGCATATTGTGACGACTGGGAGCAATCGCATATGAAATATCCGTTAAAATTTCATCCAATGCCTCTGGCGTTATCCACTCATCCGGATTTTCAGTGTGATCATTATCGCAATCCATGACGATGACATCAGACTTTAAGAAATTATCTGCACTGCGATAGTTGTTCTTATACTCCGCGCAAACGTGGTCTAGCTTTGCGGCTTCTTTTAATTCTTCGGCCGACGTGACAACGTTCCTATTTGGATAGAGGCAGTTCTTTTGATTGCCGGTGCAATTTGCAGTACAAATTGTTAGTTGCATGTTTCAACCTCCTCCATGTCCTCGGCAAAATAACGAATGGTCATGCGGCGCTTCTTTGCCTTATCAATTTCCATCTGCATGCCCTTCGTGATGTTTTCACCAAACACCCACAGCTCATTGCATTTACCTAAGAAGACTATATCCATGAAAAGTGCAAGCTCACGTTCCGCAGGATCATCATCCGAAAGATACATAGGAAAAAGTAGGTGTGGTGCAAAAGCGATAGCATTTCTTTCGATAACAGCGAAGCGGCTATAAATCTTGGCTCTTTCAGTGTTTTTTTCTACATCACCCGCATAAGGTGAGCAGATATACACGAGCGGTTTGAAGACCTTGTCTTCCTTTTTGATGTTTGTCAGCGCCTCGTATGCGGTAGGGTCGGGATAGCCTTCACTGTTTTTCTTGTCCACTCCGCCGGTACCATATTTACATCTCATCTGTTCGTTCATAAGCGAACCTCCTTATTAAGATTCGAGCGGCATAAAAGTCCCTCTACCAGTCCCAGGACAGAAAGTACCGCTTTGAACGAACTTTTGAAAATAAATTTTTCCTTCCTTATTTAAGCGACAGCAGACCTAAAAATCTGCTGTCTTTTTTCGTTCATTTTCGTTTTAAGTGTCCTGGGATTAGTGAAGGACATGAAAAATGTGTGGCCTGAAAAAATCACAAAAGATTTTTCGTTCAAACCACACAAAACTGTCCTGGGACTATTAGAGAGGGAGCACTCCTCTCGGAAAGGGAGGTAACACAATGCAGACACAGACGAATGTAGAGGCTTCAAAAGATCAGCAGTTTGATGAAGATCTTGCTGACACCCTCACAGCCATAAGCGTTGTATCCAAGAGACTGGCTCAGAAAATCAAAGCCTTGTCTGCAAAGGAACAAGAAAAGAAGGAAGGAGGTACTCCAAATGAGCAAGATGAGTGAACTTAGTCAGGTTCTTTCTGAACTTAGGGACTGCGGCAAAACTCTCATTAACATTGCTGACTCGCTTACAGAGATTTTTTCAAGTTCAGGTGACGAGCCCGAAAATGTTATGGAAGCACCCGCAATACCGACAGAGGAACCGAAACCAGAGTATTCGTTCTTAGATGTTCGCAAGAAGTTTGCAGAAATGTCCAGAGCCGGATACACAGAAGCGCTTAAGGGACTTCTGAAAAAATACGGTGCAGATAAGCTCTCCAGCGTAGACCCGTCACAGTATGCCGCATTACTTGCGGATGCGGAGGCAATTAAATGAGCGTAAAACATGCACTGCTTTCAGCCTCATCCGCACACAAGTGGATTGCTTGCCCACCATCGGCTCTACTTAGTAAGAAGTTTGAAGATGCGTCCAGTAGCTTTGCACAAGAAGGCACTGATGCCCATACACTCGCACAGTACAAGCTTGAAAAACTGCTGGGACTTGACACAAAGGACCCGACTGAATCTTTAAGCTTCTATGATGAGGAAATGAACAGCCATGCCGAATACTATGCAGCCTTTGTACTTGAACAGCTTGAGAAAGCAAAAGAAACCTGTGCTGATCCTCAGATACTTATTGAGCAGAAGCTCGATTTCTCGAAATATGTCCCGGAAGGTTATGGTCATGTTGACTGTTTGATTATTGCAGACGGCACTCTTACCGTAATTGACTACAAATACGGGCTTGGAATCAAGGTTTCAGCGGAAAGAAATCCACAAATGTTCTGCTATGCACTTGGAGGCTTGGCACTTTTCGATGGCATTTACGACATTGACAATATCCACCTGATCATCTATCAGCCGCGTAGAGAAAACATTAGCGAATACATCATCTCTAAGAGTGAATTAATCAAGTGGGCTGAGGAAGTATTGGCTCCTACTGCACAGCTTGCTATCAAAGGTGAGGGCAAATACAAGGCTGGCGAGCACTGCCAGTTCTGTAAGGCCAAAGCAACCTGCAGGAAGCGTGCTGAATACAATCTGGAGCTCGCAAAATATGACTTTGAGGTGCCTGCCACTCTCGATAACGATGAGATCGCAGCTATCCTGACCAAAGCAGACGAGCTGGTATCTTGGGCCAATGATGTCAAGGAATATGCTCTGAAGGAAGCTCTGAACGGTACCAAGTTTGAAGGCTTTAAGTTAGTCACCGGTCGTTCCAACAGAAAATACACCGACGAAGCTGCAGTAGCTGATGTCGTTATTGCAGCCGGTAAAGACCCATATGAGAAGAAACTGCTCGGCATTACCGCCATGACAGCACTTCTCGGTAAGAAGACATTTGAAGATATTCTCGGTGGTCTAACCTTTAAGCCGCCTGGAAAACCGGTCCTTGTTACCGCTGATGACAAGAGACCTGAATTCAACTCAGCATTTGAAGATTTTGATAAAAATTAAGGAGGAAATAAATCATGACAAAGACAGTTAATCCGTTGAAAGTAGTTACTGGCCCTGATACCCGTTGGAGCTATGTGAATGCATGGGAGCCTAAATCCATAAATGGTGGCACCCCTAAGTACAGTGTATCTCTCATTATCCCTAAGTCCGACACGAAGACCATCGCTAAGATTAAAGCTGCAATAGAAGCGGCTTACCACGAAGGCGAAGGCAAGCTCAAAGGCAATGGTCGTACAGTACCGCCTCTTGCAACCCTTAAGACTCCTCTTCGCGATGGCGATGTAGAACGTCCTGATGATCCCACTTACGCAAACGCCTACTTTATGAATGCCAACAACAGTTCTGCACCTGGCATCGTAGATGCAGACCGTCAGCCTATCATCGAGCGCTCTGAGATTTATTCCGGTGTTTACGGTCGTGCCAGTGTAAATTTCTACGCATTCAACACCAATGGAAATAAGGGTATCGCTTGTTCCCTTAATAACCTTCAGAAAATCCGTGATGGTGAACATCTTGGCGGTAAGTCAAACGCTGAGGATGACTTCGCTACTGAGGATGATGAAGACTTCCTTTCCTAAATGGTAACTGACAATCCGGGTGGTAGGAAAACCTGCCACCTTAGACAATCAAAGAAATGAGGTAAACATATGGAAACTATTCTTGTTATTGAACTTATTACTTTATACGGCGTGTTTATCATCGGAGCCCTATTCTGGGTCCTAACTGAAATTAATGACGCCATCAAAAAGCACAAGAAAGAAAAAGCAAAGAAAAACTTTGATCCACTTGATAAGTTTTAATTGCTTGGGCGGTGGCACTCCTGCTGCCGCCTTATTCTTTTGAAAGGAGGATGTTATGGAAGATATAAAAACACTTTCTCTTGACCTTGAAACTTACTCGGATGTGGACCTTGGCAAGTGTGGCGTCTATCGCTATGCAGAATCTCCAAGCTTTGAAGTCCTCCTGTTTGGTTACGCAATTAATGGCGGTGAGGTACACGTTATTGACCTGGCCTTAGGTGAGAAAATTCCAGAAGAGATACTAAATGCATTAACCGATGATAACATAACAAAATGGGCCTTTAACGCTTCCTTCGAACGTGTCTGTTTATCCTATTGGCTTCGCAAGCATTACCCGGATAAGTTTAGTAGCTACAGCATACCAGAGGACACTGCCAACGGTTACCTTAATCCATCTTCTTGGCGTTGCAGTATGATATGGTCTGCTTATATGGGCTTACCACTTTCGCTTGAAGGTGTAGGGACAGTTCTTAAGCTCGGTGAACAGAAGCTGAAAGAAGGAAAAGATCTCATCAAATATTTCTGCGTTCCATGCAAACCCACCAAAGTAAACGGTGGCCGTACTCGTAACCTACCTGCACATGGTATGGAGAAATGGTTCTTATTTAAGAAATACAACGTCCGAGATGTTGAGGTGGAACAGGCAATTAAGAAACGACTAGAAAGCTATCCAGTACCTGAGTTTGTATGGGATGAATACCATCTGGATCAAGAAATTAACGACAGAGGCATTCTGCTTGATATGGGTGTAGTGAAAAATGCCATCATCTTCGATGAGAAATCCAAAGAAGAACTAACCGCTGCCATGAAGGAGCTTACCAACCTTGATAATCCAAATAGCGTTGTGCAGGTAAAACAGTGGCTTTCTGATAACGGTGTTGAGACCGAGTCGCTTGGTAAAAAGAATGTGGCTGCTCTTATAAAAACTTCACCGGAGGATCAACGCGACGTACTTCTACTTCGTCAGCAGCTTGCAAAAAGTAGCGTTAAAAAGTATCAGGCCATGCAGAACACCGTCTGCTTAGATGGCAGGGCTCGCGGCATGTTCCAATATTATGGCGCATCCCGTTCTGGTCGCTGGGCAGGCAGGCATATACAATTGCAGAACTTACCTCAAAATCATATCCCTGATTTGGAAGATGCAAGGTCCCTTGTAAAACTCGGAGATTATGATGCAGTGAAGCTTTTTTATGATGACGTACCGGATACACTCTCTCAGCTTATCCGAACTGCTTTTATTCCAAGGTCAGGATACAAATTTATTGTGTGCGACTTCAGTGCTATCGAGGCTAGGGTTCTGTCCTTTTTAGCTGGGGAACAATGGAGATTAGATGTATTTGAAAGTAATGGTGATATCTACTGCGCTTCAGCTTCTGCTATGTTCCATGTACCGGTTGAAAAGCATGGCGTGAATAGCCACCTTCGGCAAAAAGGTAAAATCGCAGAATTGGCACTTGGATATGGCGGCAGTATTGGAGCACTTAAGGCTATGGGCGCGTTAGAAATGGGCCTTACTGAAGACGAATTGCAGCCGCTGGTTGATTCTTGGAGAGCGTCAAACCCGAAGATTACAAAGCTGTGGTGGGATATTGACAGAAATGTTAAAGAGGCAGTTCGCTTAAGAACACATACCAAAACACATGGACTTAATTTCTATTACCAGAAGGGGATGCTTTTTATTGAGCTCCCTTCCGGCAGGAGGCTATCCTATGTAAAGCCTAAGATCGAACAGAACCAGTTCGGTGGTGAGTCTGTCACCTACGAAGGTACCGGCATCACTAAGAAGTGGGAACGCATCGAAAGTTACGGGCCGAAGTTTACGGAAAATGTTGTGCAGGCAATCAGCCGGGATATCCTGGCCTATGCCATGAAAACACTCAGTCATTGCTTTATCTGTGGTCACGTCCATGACGAGCTAATTATTGAGTGCAGCATGGATGTCTCCCTTAAAGCAGTTTGTGAGCAGATGGGACGAACGCCACCCTGGATAAAAGGGTTGGCTCTTAGAGCCGATGGCTATGAGACAATGTTTTATAAGAAAGACTAAAAAAGACCTCCGAAGGAATTTAAGCATCTTCGGAGGCTATCATCTATTCTATGTTTGAATTTCGCCGCTTTTTATTCTTCTGTCACCGCATCCTCGTCAAAAATCCTGTCGAGTTCAGCATTTGATGTTACGCCGCGCACCTTATTTCTAATACTGAGTTTGCCCATATCCAAGCGGTAGAAGTGATCACGTCTGTCCGCACCTTTAGATTTACGGATAAGCTGAATACGCCCGAAATGTTCGCCATGCTTCTCGGCAAACTTAGCCAAGCCGACTGCTTTCGGGTAATTATCCTTACGGCTTGGATCATGCGGCTCAAGCACGTCAAAGACATACCCTTGTGTGCCTGCGCGAACGACAATCAAGTCTGGGAACATAGGAGTCGTTACACCATCCACTTCATATGGAATTTCTAACGACCACTTCTTGCGATCTAAATTGCGAAGCCACGCTACAGCACCTTTTTCGTCTTTCATTTCTTCTTTAATGACGCCCAGTTCCCAGTCGTTGAGGTTTACTTTAAAGTCACCATGCGTATTCCGGTTTATCCGGACAGCGAATCCGGGAACATCCGGACACCGTTCCGGAAACATCCGGACAGTGATTCCGGAGGCATCCGGACACCGCTTGTCGGTTGTTTGATTTTACAGTAATGC
>NZ_JAKOAV010000030.1 GCF_029478095.1 Pelotomaculum isophthalicicum JI
TTTGATTACAGCCTGGTACTTCTCCTCAAGCCCTTCGGACCTCACCTCGCGGTGAGCGCCCTGCCCTCTGGGTATTACCCAGCCCCCAAGGCATTACCCCCGGGTTTGGATATGAGCCCCCTAGTCCGGGACTCAGTGGGACTTTAACCCACCTGACAGCTACGCTGCCATGCGCACACTACGGGCTCATCTGTCACCCGGCACCACGTATTCCCTTCCTTGCATTTCTGCTTGTCTGGGCTTACCTGCTATCAGCAGGATGGTGCCGGGTTTCCCCGGTTAAGTCTGCTTGCCTGAACTTGAACACATCCGTCCTAACCTCTCAGGTTATCCAGCTTTTGGGCTTTCCCACTCTGTGCAAGGTTACCCACCTGAGTAGCCATCTCCGGTTCGCTTGCGCTATGTTCCAAGTTCCCCCTTCGACGCACCAATAGACCCCACTGTTACCAGTGACGCCCTTGTCTACGGGTTGTCTTCCCGCTGGTTAGGTGACAAGGTTTCTTTCAACCCCTCGGCTCGGCAGACATGCCGGGCGAACATAGACAGGCTGTTCCGGAAGAAACAGCCTGCTTTAGTTAAAAGTAATGGAGTGTGGGCCTGGATATATTTTCCCAGTTCCCCGTGAATGGTGATGGCGGCCACGCATAACGTCGCCCGGTTGCCATCGCGGCTGTGCAGAACAACATTTTGTTCGCGTCATGCCGCCGCCGCACCCGCGGGGAGGCCGTCAGTTCACGCGGGACGGCCACAGGAGTCGGGTGCCTTAACGAAATGGTGCCGGGAAAGGGCATATGGATAGTCGCATAAGCCGGATATTGTTTTACGTTTTACGGATAGTATTCGCCGTTTTCTACTTCGCCAACGAGGCTTTAGCTTTTCTTTAAAGACTGGCGGTAAAGTTGTGTGATTTCCTCGCCCGGCTCGGCCCCCATCACTTTTTGCAGCAGGCGCCGGTAGCGCAGAAACTGCCGGCTGGCCGCCGAATGATGTCCCTGCGACAAAAGAAGGCGGATAACCTCCCGCTGGCCGTCTTCGTGAAAAGGCTCGCGCTCTACCAGTTCCCGCCACAATTCCAGGGCTTCCTCCGGCCTGCCCGCTTCCTCGGAATACCTGGCCAGCGACCACAATATTTTTAGATACTGCTGCCGCAATCTTTCCCTGGCCGGAACCGGCCAGCTTTCATAAATGTCCTCGGTCAGCAAATCCCCCCGGTAGAGTTGCCTGGCCTCTCTCAGGCAGGTTACCGCCATATCGGGAGCAGTTGCCTCCTTGCTGAAGGCAAGGGTACAGGCCCGGCTGAACACATCTACATCCACCTCTTCCACCAGCCCCGGCTCCAGGTAAATCACTCCATCGCGGCTGACAACGTATTCGATATCCCGGCCCAACCCGGCACTAAGCGTTTTTCGCAGCGTATGCAGTGTAACGTAATAAGCATTAGAGGCCTTTTCCGCCGGAAGATCCGGCCACAGAAGCTCCATCACCACATCCCTAGGTACCTTTTGCCCAAGGTGCAGGGCCAGGAATTTGAGCAGGGTTTTACCCTTGCGCCGCGTCCAGCGCCGGTCGTCCAGCAGTTCTTCTCCCCGGTAAACCCGGAAGGCGCCCAGGCAGCATATGCGCAGGCGCGGCGGCGGGTCCAGATCTGCCGGCGTTTTGGAAGCATCCTGCCGGTTGCCGTTTTCAGCAACCGGCGGGGCCGCCGGCCCCGGGGCCGGACGCCGAGAAGAAGGGTTATTTTTTCCCGCCGGCCGGGACATTTCCGCGTCTGCGTAGTTTGCCTGCTCCAGGATCAGCCGGCACGGTTTCCTCTCCCTGTCCGGCAGGGAGGGAAAACGGTTTAGATGTGCGAGGCATTGCTTCAAAAGAACCGGGTCCGGCTTGCCGCTCAAAAGAAATTGTCCGTAAAAACGCCACAAGCCGGCCAAAGCCAGGTGATAGGGGTCTTCCCGGGCGCGGAAAACGTTGTTTGCTTTCTCCAGCATTTTCAAACCGTCCCACAGGCTTTCCCCGCCGGCCTCTATCCAGGCGGCGGCCAGATTCAACCCCGCCATCGCCTCCTGCCACCCATCGCTCATCCCTCTGGCCAGTTCCAGTGCATTGTGCGCCTCTTCGATGGCCCGGCCCGTTTCACCTTGTTGACGGAAAAAAGCACTCTGACCCAGCGCCAGGAGAAAGCCGGCCTCCAGGGAAGGTCCCAGACGGCCCAATTCACCGGCCGCCTGCCGGAAAAGGAGTCCGGCGCGACTGTGGTCCGGGCCGGCCAGCAGCCCGAGCGCCTCAGCCTCCCCCAACTGTGCCAGCAAACTGGTCAGGGAGCTGTTTCCCTCCTCTGTGACAGCTTGCCGGGCAAGCTCAAACCGCCTGACCGCCTCTGCAGGTTTTCCAAGGTAAAGGAGCACCCTGCCGCCCAGCAGATGACAGCGTGCCGCAAGCGCAAAATCTCCGTGCGCCCGTGCAATCACGTCCACCCGGCCTACCAGGCTCGCAGCTTCTTGAAAAAGCCCCCGGCGGCAACAGTAGAAGGAAGCCCGGTCCAGGAGCGCCTCCCCTTCCGCCGCAGTCTCGCCGGACGAACGGTAATGGCCGGCCGCCTCTTCAAAAAACCGGCGCGCCTGCTCCACTTCCCCGGCCCGGGCCGACCAGATCGCCAGGTAGTGTAACACCGTTCCCCGGAGCCGGGAATCACCGGCTTCCACCTCGCCCAGGGCCTGGCGGTGTACCGCCCGGGCATTTCCGTGCTCCCCCAGGGCGGTAAAAGCTGTTCCCTGCACACAGAGAGCTCTGGTCAGGCCGGCGGCATCACCGGCCTGGCCGCAGGCACCGGCGGCACGGCGCAGCCAGCGCAGGCCTTCACGGTACTTTCCGGCCTGGACACAGGCTTCCCCGAAATGCAGGACGATTTCCGGAAAGGAATCCGTTACCTTGCCGGGCAGCGCTTCCAGCCAGGTGGACAGGGTATTCAGCCGGTTCTGCCGCAAAAGCGTGGGAGCCGCCCGCTGCAGGAGCAGTCCGGCCGGGCCGAAATCCCCGGCCGCCACCAGGCAGGGAAAGGCTTCTTCCGGTTTTTCCCGTGCCAGGTAGTAATCAGCCGCCTGGCGCTCAACCTCCCGGTAGGCCTGAACGTCTTCTTTAAGCCGGTTCAACAGGTACTCCCTGAACAGGTTGTGGTAACGCAGCCCGCCGGGTACCCGCTCCGCCGGCAATCCTCTGCCGGCCAGGTACGCCACCATGGCGGAGCCGTCCCGGCGGTGGAAAACGTTGTTGAAAAGCTCACCGTCCCATTCCCGGAAAACCGCCGTTCTAAGCAGAACCTCCCTGATCTCCGGCGGTTCACCTTCCAGAATCTCATTCATAATATCTTCGAACAGGTAGAGCCGCCCCTTGTCCTGCCCCAACAGGCCGGAAGTGTCCCCCGTTTTGCCGCCGGCCGCCAGGGCCCGGGCGGCCAATTGCAGTCCGATGGGCCACCCCGCCAGTTCCCGCCAGATCTGTTCCACGGCTGCCCGGGATAAAGCCGGGCCGTGTTGCCCGGCGAAAATACGCTCCGCCTCTTCCAGGGTAAAACGCAACTCCTCCTGGCCCAGTTCCGCCGCCCGCCCGGCAGCGGCCAACGCGGGCATGGTCCTGAGAGGGACATGGTTCCGGCTTAGCAGAATAAACTGAACCTGCGGCGGGAAGAGACGAATCAGATTGTCCAGGATAGCTCTTGTTTCATCGCTGCCCAAAACGTGGTGGCAGTCTTCCAGCACCACCGCCAGCCGCCGGCCCGCCAGCTGTTCTTCCAGAATATCCGACACTGCATCCAGAAGCCTGCCTCGGTCGGGCCAGTGGAGCTGGGGCAGAATTCCTTCCCGTTCCAGTTCGGCGCCGAAGGAAGGAAACCGGCGGGTCAGGCCCCGCAGGATCAGCTGTAGAAACACCGTGCCGTCACTGTCGCCGGCATCCAGGTTTAGCCAGAGAGAGGGCAAGCGGTTTTGCTTCAGGAATCCGCAGGCCAGGGTGCTCTTGCCGTATCCGGCCCCCGCCGCCAGACAGGTGAGCCGCCTGGCCGGCTCATCTGCCAGCAGGGCCAAAAGCCGCTCCCGGGGGAAATAGTGATACGGCAACTCGGGGGGCTGGAATTTGCTTTTAGGAAAGGTTGTCAGCATAGGTTAGACTTCCCTTCGCAAGCTGTCGAATAACTGAGTATTCTCTCAAAAAGACCGGTAATCCTCTTTCACAAAGAAAGGACCCGGGGTAACTTTCCGGCCGGGTCCTTTCTTAATCCTCTTTGGATGTGATAACAACTGCTAAACAAGCCTTAAGAAATTACCTCTTTATGAAAATCACCGCCCGAACAGGGACTTTTGCAGCATATCGTATCTCATCCTTTCATTCCAATACCTGTCAACATCTTTTAACGTCATATCATCTGAATCCGGGCCGCTGGTTTCCTTCACGGTTTCCTGGCCGGCAGTACTGTCCGGCTGGGCTGTCGGGCTTGAACTGTTCCCCTTATCCAGGAAGAAATAATGCTTGCCAAAGACCACCTTGCCTGTGGCACTGTCATAAGAAACCTTTTCTCCCAGTGCCTCCGAGGCAAACCGCAGAGGCACAAAAGTTTTGTCACCGTTGATGAACGGCGCCGCCTCAAGCTGTCGCGGTTGTCCGTTGAAAAAGGCTACTTTATTGTCGATTTGGAGTATTACTTTGTTCTGTCCTTTCGATGCAAGGATGGTTTGGGTTGCGCCATCCCATTGAACTTCCGCCCCCAGGGCTTCGAAAAGGTCCCTCAAAGGGACAAAAGTACGGTCGTTAACTACCATTGGCTTCTGATTAAAGGTTATTTCAGTCAACTGCGCCGCGGGTTCAGTGTTGCCGCCCGGCCACTGTCGGGGCGCCGCAGGGGGAGAAGTTACGGCCGGTGTTTGGACAGGCGTGGACGGCGTCGCCGGGACAGACGGCGTAACCGGCGCAGATGGCGCTGTGATCACAGGCGGCGCGGAGGCGACCTTCGCCGGCGCCCCTTTCAGCCTATAAAGGGTGAAGTTTACGTAACGATCGTCGTTAACTAATGGAATATCGTCGATGTACAGGGCGAAATAACCCAGAGTCAGAGTCTTCAGGATATAAAAATGGCCTGCTTCGATTTCCTGTTTCCCGTTATAGGCCAGTAACAGCGGGGTGATTTGCAGTACCTCCCGCCCGGCTGGCTTATCCAAAGCACCAACGTCCATAAAGCCAAAGCCGCCGTCATCGCCTTCGCGATAAGTCAGGCTCGGATAATTGTAGCCATAAAATCTAAAGAGCTCATCGACATTATGGTCAACAGAAGTGTTTCTTTGCAAGTCCCAAAAGTTGTTTAATTGAAGGCCGTATTCCTGAGCCTCACCCAGCTCAATGGAGAGAGGCGAAACCGCTGCCGGGGCAGGCTGTGCTCCGCCCGCAAGGGTTATACAAAAGACAGCCAGGGAAAGAATTAACACCGTTGTCAGCCATGTTCGCATTTTGATCACCTTACCCTTCCAAAAAATAGAACATCTTACAGCTAAAAGTTTGCTGTCGCTCGCCCAAGTCTAAAGAAAGCGATGTGACGGCCGCCTGCAAAGGTGACTTGGCGGCAAATAATAAAATGCAAATTGAGGTTAGAAACAAAAACCAATTTTACAATAACCTACATTGCACATAGTTCACCACTTTTCATGCTTTTTCAAAGAAGGCCACTGAAGAGTAAGTGGCCCTCCATATTACCTTTTTCAGCGTCCGAACAAGGACTTTTGCAGCGCATCGTATCTCAGCCTGTTATTCCAATATTTGTTGATTTCCCCTCTAAGATCTTCGCCTTCTGAACTGTTGCTTTCCGTCACGGTTTCCTGCCCTGCGGTATTGTCCACCTGCTCTGTTGTTTTAGCACTGTTTTCCTGACCCAGGTAGAAATAACGGTTGCCGAAGACCACTTTACCTGTGGCGCTGTCGTAAGAGACTTTTTCTCCCAGTGCTTCCGAGGCAAACCGGAGAGGCACGTAGGTTTTCTCATTATTTATGAACGGCGCCGCCTCAAGCTGTCGCGGTTGTTCGTTGACCCAGGCTACTTTATTGTCGATTTGCAACGATATTTTGTTTTGCCCTTTCGTTGCCAGGACGGTCCGGGTAGCGCTATCCCACTTAACATCAGCCCTCAGGGCTTCAAAAAGGTCGCGCAAAGGCACAAAGGTACGGTCGTTAACTACCATCGGTTTTTGATTAAAAGTGATTTCAGTCAGCTGCGCCGCTGGTTCAGTGTTGCCGCCGGGCCATGGCCGGGGCGCCGCAGGGGAAGAGGTTACCTCCGGTGTTTGGGGTGGCGTGACAGGCATGGCCGGCACGGACGGCGCAGCTGGTGCAACGGGTGCGGAGGCGACAAATGACGGAGCCCCTTTCAGCTTGTAAAAGGTGAAATTCAAATAAGGTACGTCTTTTACAACCTGTGCGCTGTCGGCATACAGGGCAAAATAACCGAGGGTAAGGGTCTTAAGGATATACAGATGACCTTCGCTGATGTCCTGCGTGTCCTGGTAAACTGTGATCTCCGGGGAAACCTGCAGCGTCTGATCTCCGGCGGGTTTATCAAGACTGCCGGCGTCCACAAAACCGCCGCCTTGTCCACCTTTATAAACAAGGCGTGGATGCAGGTTTCCGTAGATTGCAAAGCACTCACTGGTAGTTTCGGCTCCAGTTATATTTTTTTTCAGGTCCCAAAAATTATTGTAATCCCCACCAACACTATATTCATGGGGTTCACCCAGTTCCACAGACAGAACTGATGCACGGGCAGGATGCATGCCTGCAGTGAAAAAGATACAAAAAACAGCTAAGAAAAGTACCCAAAGTTTTGTATTAAACATAATTTTCAGCCCGCCTTTCCAAAATTCTTAATGATTTAAATTCTTACCTGTGACATTTCAACAGATATCTTAAATGCAGGTCCCCTCCGCTTGCGATATTAATTATTTCAGCCGAAAAAAGTTCCAAAGCCCGGAGTACCAGCCTACCGGCGAGTGAACTCAATGGTCAGACGAAGCATGTTCCCGTCGGGCAGGCGCCGGACCTCCACCTTGTTCACCAGGTTCCGGATCAGGAATAGCCCCCAACCCCTGGGTGCTTCATCTCCTTCAATCTTATTTTGCATAGAAGGAGCCGGGACAGGGAAGGTAAAAGGCGGGCCGGCGTCGGCTATGTCCACTTCCAGGGAGCCGGGACCGGTCCGGAAACTCAGCTTTACCGGCAAGCGGGAGTCATAACCGTGGGCGTGCTCCATGGCGTTGAGGCAGGCTTCGCTTACGGCGGTGGCCAGATTCATGGCCGCTTCATTACCCGCGCCCTCAAGGCGCGCCAGTTCCGCCGCCACCGTCATCGCCACCTTTTCATAACCTCGTATGGATGGAATTTGTAATTCAACAGTTGGCTTCGCCATGGTAACCACATCCCTTTTAAGCACACCTTTTAAATTTACACAGCGCCGGCATTGACCAGATTGGCTCCGCTCCGGATCCAGCCGGAGTAAGAACTTGTACACATCCCCCCCCGTATCCGAGGTGAGGGGACATACCTTCTGTGTTATCTTAATTCCTTACTTTTTAACATTCTCGCGAAGGAATGTCCCCAATTTAGTGACCCTGTTACATGGAGTGTACCGGGGGGATCTTACAGAAATCTTACAGAAAACGGGTAGCCTGTGCGTTTCGTGAAAATTTTTTTAAAAAATTCTTCCCAAAAATTTAAAGCTAAATTATCCATCCGGTTTACCTAATCTAACCGTTTGATGCCGAAAAAAACCTGTTCTCATTAAAGAAAACAGGCGGTGCGGCCGGCCCTGTGCGAAAGAAAGGCGGCCATGGCCGGCGGGGAGATCACGGCGGCTCCTAAAAACGGGAACTTTTGTCCGGTTACCTTAACCGGCGCACCACCAGCAGGGTGAGGTCGTCCTCCTGTTCGCCGCCGGTAAAACGGGACACCTCGTCTATAACAGATAATATGAAGGCTTCACCGGTGGAGCCGCTGGAAAAACGAAAAGCGTCTAAAAAGCGCGGGAAACCGTAAAGTTCACCGGTTACGTTTCGTGCCTCGACGATTCCGTCCGTATAAAAGGCCATTCCGCCGCCGGGGGGAATGGCCAGGGTTGTTTCCCTGTAGGAAACTCCACTCGCCAATCCCAGCGGCAGCGCCCCCGTATCAACCAATTCCGGGCCTGTGCCGTCCGGAAGAAACCGGACCGGACTTAAATGCCCGGCGCTGGCCAGGGTGCAGATTCCGGCTGCGGGGTCGAACACGGCGTAAAGGGCGGTGATAAACATCCCCCCGGACACAGTGCCGCAGATGAGGTCGTTCACCCTGCCTAAAACCTTTGCGGGACTTTCTTCCCGGGGCGCTTCAGCCCGCAGCAGGCCGATCACCGCCGCCATCAGCAGGGCCGCCGGCATACCCTTTCCCGCCGCGTCACCCACGGCCAGCCCGAAACGGCCGCCCGCCAGGGGTATGTGGTCGTAAAAGTCGCCCCCCACCTGCCTGGCGGACAGCGATCTCCCGGCAACCTCCCAGCCCGGCCAAAACGGAAACTCTTTCGGCAGCAGTTCCGCCTGCACGGAGCGGGCCAGCGCCAGTTCGCGGTCCACTTCCCGGTAAGTCAAGGCCGCCTGCCGCTGCAACCGGTTAAAGGCCACCACCAGGTCCCCTACCTCATCCAGCGACGTCACCGCCAGCGTCTGGTGCAGGCCGGGCCGTATTCCCCGGGTTATTTGCTCCAGCTTCCCGGTCACCAGGACAATGTCACGAGCCGTATCGGAAGCGGTTATAACGCCGACAACGACACAGAAAGCAGCAATCAATACGGTAAGGATTAAAAACAGGCCTATGGGCAAGGGTTTTCCTTCCAGCGGGAAAAACAGGTAGGAATATAAAAAGGTGGACGCCGCAATAACCACAATGGATATGATTGTGATCAGCAGGCGGCTTCTTATGGCCAGGCGCTTGCCTTCGTCCGGCGCGAGGCCCGTGGTTTTTTCCAGGAACTCCCGCAGCGGCCTCCGGGCGAAAGCGAAGAAAAGCAGGGCCAGCGAGACGGTGAGGGTCAGCTCGAAGGCGGCGGCCTGGAATGTCGCCAGCCACCAGTTGGCCGGGATATCTCCCTTATAAAAGAAGAACCACTCGGAAAAGTGAAAAATCAGAATGAGCCCTATCCCGCAAAGGGCAAGGAAAACGAGCATGTCCAAGGGGTAATTAAAAGCCGCCCTCCTGGCCTTGGCGACCAGTTGGCGCGCCGGCTCCCTTCCCTCCTCAAAGCAGTCGAGGGTATCCAGCACCGGTCTCAAATAGGCTGCCGAAAGGGCGTACAGGGCCAGTACCACAAATAAGCACTGCCCGGACACCACGGGGAGATAAAAAGCAACCTGCTGCTTAAAAGTAACGCCCTGGATAAACTGGTTGCCCAGGGTTATCACCGCAAAAGCCACGGCCCCCATACAGGCGGCGAGGCGCCAGATCCGCCCTTTGAGCCTGCGGGACGCCGGTTGCTTAAGCATCTCTTTCCCCTTCGCCGTTTTCCGGCGCCAACACGGTACGCGCGGCGTCCTCGCCGTCAAAAACCGTTATATAGTCGTTGAGGCCGACCATGTGAAAAATCTTGCGGTAATGAGCGGAAAGGTTGACGGCGCCCACCGGGCAACCGGATGCGCGGCAGCGGCGCACCAGGCCGATGAGCAAAGCCAGGCCCGCGCTGTTGACATAGTCTACCCCGGCGAAATCCAGCACAACCGGGGCGGTTTGCCCGTCCGGCGGCAGCATCTTTTTGAATTCCTCTT
Organism: Pelotomaculum isophthalicicum JI; assembly: GCF_029478095.1. Lineage (NCBI taxonomy): Bacteria > Bacillati > Bacillota > Clostridia > Eubacteriales > Desulfotomaculaceae > Pelotomaculum > Pelotomaculum isophthalicicum. The sequence goes on from NZ_JAKOAV010000030.1 coordinate 9,819, forward strand.
TGCCTTCACTGGTTATATCGCCGCTGAGGCGCAAAAACGTCATCCCTTCTTTCCACTCAGACCGGGAATAGAATTTTTTCTTCACACCTGTCCCTCCTGCGTCCGGCCGCACGGCTGCCTGCCCCCGGGCATCTCTCCGTCAATACGCCGCGGGTTTTAACCATCAATCTTAAAATAACCGGAGTTTGACTAAATAAAAATATTCCACCCGCCCCGGAAAAACCCTGCAAGTCTTTGGAATTCGGACCGGAACGGCAATAAAAAATTTTAATAAAGACCTGTATCTCTTTCAACAGTAAAGGAACCGGGTTGTTTTTTGCCCGGTTCCTCTGTTATTTTGCCGTTTATATACCTTTTTGCAGCCGGAAAAAATCCGGGGTTGTTATTTTAATGCATTCATAATCGCCGTGACTGCTTCCGCTCTTGTGCTGTTGCCTTCAGGTTTGAAGGTATTATCGGGGTATCCTTTCATGATGCCCTTTTTAGCGGCCGTGGCAACAGCGCTTCTGGCCCAGGCTGAAATCTTGTTGCCGTCCTCGAAAGAAATACCTTCGGAAACTATGGCAAGTTTCTCAGCTTTTACGATCATCACGGCCATCTGCTCACGGGTGATCAGGTCGTCCGGACCAAATGTTTCGTTATCGTAGCCGTTTACAATTCCATTTGATGCTGCTGTCGCAATATAATCCCTGGCCCAATGCCGAGCGGTATCCGCAAAGATTTTCCCGTTTTGAGGCGCGAGTTTTAACGCTTTAACCAGGACGGTGGCAAACTCGGCCCGGGTGATTGTATTGTCCGGTTTGAAGGTTCCGTCAGGATAGCCGGTTACGGCGCCGCGGGCTACCAAGCCCTCAATTTCATTTTGCGCCCAGTGGCCGGCAATGTCTGAAAAAGCAACGGTTGGCGCTTCACTGCCCTTTTCGACGGCCAGTACCGCGAACTTCGTGAAGTGATTGACATCACCGCTCACCTTGCCGGATGCAAGGTCGATTTTTATATTGTCAAGTTTGGTCCACTTGCCTGTCTCAGGATTGAGCCAGAAGATGCCGATGTCGTATTTGGCGGTGTCTAATTTAGACTTGTCAAAGGGTAAGGTGATTGTAACCGCCTTACTGAAGTCACCGGCTTTGTCCTTGGTGATTTCAAAGACATCGCTGATCAGCCTGGTGTTCTTCGCAAATGACAGGCTGGCGGTATTGGCCACCTTTTCAACGGTCACCTTGATGTCACCTGTTACTGCACCGGCCGGAACAACGATGGTAGCGTCATTGGAGGTAACGGTTCCGCCGCTTGTTGCCGTAACAGTGGTTGAACTGCTTACTGGTGGCACACCGCCACCGCCACCGCCGCCGCCACCGGCCGAGGTCTGCGTGTAGGTGACGAATTTAGTAAAGTGTTTGGTCCAGATTACCAGGTCTGAACCAACGTCAATTTTACCATCTCCTCCTGCGGGAAGCGCGTCGCCGGCAGCCTGCGTATCGGAACTTAGAACCGCAGTTATTTTATTAAAGGCTCCTCCCCGGTAGTAACCCGCGTCCTTGCCCGCCTGGCCGGGAATAAGTATCCGCACCGCCTTGCTGAACGTCAGGGGAACGTCACCAAATCCCACTTCAATTACAGTATTAACTGTCGCGGTTTTCCCGGCGTCAGCCGTTACCGCTACACTGTTGTTGGGCTTGACCGTAGGCACATTTATCGTTCCGTCCCAGTTATCGGCTGCGTCCGCAGTAACCGTGGTTCCTGCCGGTATAGCCACCTGGACAGGATTAGCGTTAACGGAAGTGTTGGCCTGTATGGTTATGTTCGGCAAAGCGCTGGTAGTCACTTTACCGGCTACAGGCGCATTTAGCAAGCCTACCACGTTTATGGTTGCGTCTGTGACATTGTTCGGGATAGCTAACGTAGTGGCAGGAGTAGTGCTGGTTATGGAAAGGTTTTTATTGTTGCTGTCAACCGAAACCGTTGGAGAAGTAACCTTTACCGGGCCATTGTTCGTTACCGCCTGTCCCGCGAAGGTTGCAAGAACACCACCGTCGGCTGCTACCACTGTGCCCGCAGTATATCCTATTGTGATTACGTCACCATGATAAATTGGGTTGGCAAGCGTCAGCTCTATTTTTTGGGGATCAGCGTTCAGTGCAGCGGCTGTCACCGCATCCGGCGTCCCTCCGACTGTAACTGTAAACTGTGCGTGTTTGCCTGCCGGGTCTGCCATTGCCTTGTTAAAGGTCAGTATTATTTTGTTGCCTGCGTTGTTTGTTGCGGCAGAGGTGACTACAGGCGCGCCGGCTTCTGCCTTGCCGATAAAAACGCGGTGGTCGGAATAATGAAAACCGCTGAACTCCATCGTCTTCCCGCCGGCTACATCGGTCACTATAGCATTGGTTACGGCTTCCTTGTTATTGCCGTTTCCATCCCCGATTTGTGCGGCCAACTGGTTATTAGAGGTGATACCCCAGTCCTGGAGCAGGGCCTCAGGCAGAAATACCTTGAAATAGCCTTCCTCCCCGCTAACCCCGTTGATATAAACGTAAAGTTGCGTTCCTGAAACCATGACGGGCGCATTAAACGACGACGCGTTAGTGGAGATAGACATGCCCCGGTACGAAACAGGCATATTATACGGTGCTTGGTTAGCATCATACGCGATGGCCATTTGTACACCCAGGTGCACGGGAGTTCCATCCGGGAATTTAAAGGACATTCCCTTCACGCGGATAGTAGTGACCCCGTCCTGACCGGTTTCCCAGCTTTGAACATACCCGGCTCCGAGGAGAATGTAAGGGGTATGGCCGTTGTTGTTGATAGTGACCGTAAATTCTGTGTTTGAGTCGTACGATCCTCCACTAATGTCGTCATTCCCGTTTCTCCTCAATTTTAGATTAGCCAGTCTGGAATTGGAATCGTAAGTTAAATTAGCTGTTATATCGTTTAATGCCTCGCCATTAGCATATACTGAGCCGGAAACTGACGGCACATCGCCATCAGGTGGTAGCCCGCCGCCACCAGCTTGTGCTGCTCCGATGGGCATCACCCATATTTGAGTTGTTGTTGGTAAGTTGTTGGACTCAACATTTATAGAGTTGCTATTTTTTACTGAGTATGTGAAACCACCTACACTTTTCTGGTCAGTTAAGAAATAATTCAACCCTGCTTGGCTCCACCAATGTATAGGAATAACAACCTTCGGTTGAAGGTCTTGAATAGCATAAACTACGTCCTGGGTGCTAAGATTTTCCATTTGTGGACCACCATATTCAGGTGGAACAGGACCCATGGGGCCGCCAATTGGAACAAATAAAATATCGGGTGTTCCTAAGGCTTGCTTCTCCGCCGCTGTAAATCTGTTATTGTCAGAACCAGTGCCGTCTCCAAGATGCACAATCCGTAATCCGTCTACATTGAAGACAAAGGCTGCGTCATCCCCGGCGCCGTAAAAGTGCGGAAGGTAAACATCATTAATTACAGTATCATTAACCACCTGATTTATACTGTTAAAGGTGTTATAGCTATCAAAAAGAGGGCTTATTCCATTTAATACCAGGGGTCTCCCATACACCCACGCTGCTGTTGAATTATTATGGTCTGAATGTTGGTGACTAACTGTAACTACGTTAGGATATATGGGGCCGGGATCGACGCCAAGGTTTCCGAAATCTCCAAGATGTGGAGGGTCCATCAAAATTTTCGTTCCGGCATCAGTGGTCATCAGTACCTGGGAGTGGCCGAAGTATTGAATAGTGAAAGCTGAAGCCGGGGTGGCCATGGGCAGCAGAAGGCTGGCCGTTAAAGTCAGAATTAAAATTATTGAAAGTTTCCTTTTCCTTTGCATAAGAATCTCCTTCTTCCCTAGTAACTGAGTTTGTTTAAGGGCCTTCATTACCATGCAATGCTTTTAACCAGGCATTATCCGGGCACGGTGGTACCGGCTTTTACCCCTCGCTCACCGGACGGGGAACTCCATGGTCAGGCGTAGAAGATTGCCGTCGGGCAGGCGCCGGACCTCCACCTTGTTCACCAGGTTTTGGATCAGGAACAGCCCCCAACCCCTGGGTGATTCATTTCCCTCAATCTTATTTTGCATGGAAGGAGCCGGGACAGGGAAGATAAAAGGCGGGCCCGCGTCGGCTATGTCCACTTCCAGATAGCCGGGACCGGTCCGGAAAGTCAGCTTCACCGGCAGGCGGGAGTCATAACCGTGGGCGTGCTCCATGGCGTTGAGGCAGGCTTCGCTTACGGCGGTGGCCAGTTGCAGGGCCGCTTCATCACCCGCGCCTGCAAGGCGGGCCAGTTCCGCCGCCGCCATCGCCACCTTTTCGTAACCTGGTATGGATGGAATTTGTAATTCAACAGTTGGCTTCGCCATGGTAACCACATCCCTTTTTAAGCACACCTTTTAAATTTACCCGACGCCGGTATTGACCGGGTTGGCTCCCCCCGCTTGGGATCCGGCCGGAGTAAGAACTTGTACACATCCCCCCCCGTATCCGATGTGAGGGGACATACCTTCCACGCACCTTGAATTTCTTGTTTTTTACATTCTCGCGAAGGAATGTCCCCAATTTAGCGACCCTGATACATGGAGTGTACCGGGGGGATCTTACAGAAATCTTACAGAAAACGTCCAGCCGGCATGTTCACGAAAAAATTTTTTTAAAAAATTTTTTACAAAATTACAACCACATCATTCATCCGTTAAAACCGAAAATAACTGGACTTTGTTTAAATAAAAATATTCCACCTGCCCTGGAAAAACCATGCAAGTAATATTGTCAGCTACCTCTCACTTTGGCCCTCTGAAATGACAAAGGGGTTATCGCCGATAAAAGCGATAACCCCTTGTCTTACAAGAATTTTGGCGGAGAGAGTGGGATTCGAACCCACGAGGCGGCTCATCACCGCCTACTCGATTTCGAGTCGAGCGCCTTCGACCAACTCGGCCATCTCTCCGGATACTTTTTTCTCCCTCAATTCTTTAAAGAAGCGCTGTATAATATCCCGGCATTCTTCTTCCAGGACTCCCGCTAAAACTTCAACCTGGTGGTTGAAGCGTGGTTGTCTCACCACATCAATTACCGAATCAACCGCGCCGGCTTTTGGATCAGCCACACCATAAACCAGCGTTTTCACCCTGAATTGCACCAGGGCTCCGGCGCACATGGGGCATGGTTCGAGAGTCGAGTAAATGACAGCGCCGTTCAACCGCCAGTCGCCGAGGTACCTTGCCGCCTCTTTCAGCGCCAGCATCTCCGCATGGGCGGAACTATCTTTTAAAGCCTCGCGCAAGTTATGACCCCGGCCGATAATTTCACCGTTAAGCACTACCACTGCGCCAACCGGCACCTCACCCACGGCATAAGCTTTTTCAGCTTCCGCCAGAGCTGCGCGCATGTAGCCGGCGTGATCCAACGGCACCTGCTCCTTCAAAAAATCATGATGAATTTTTATCTTCCACGACATCGACATTATAGCATAGTGTATGGCTGTTGACAACAACAGCGACTGTTATTTGACGTTGTCATTATATCGTTGCTGCTCACCCGTTTATTCCACGGTTTACTTATAGATTTGGCGTTAATTAAATATAATACCAAATTTAGTATTGAAGTCGGCAATAAAAAATGATAACATTATATTGTAAAAGGAGGGATTCCTGTGGATACTGACGCTGTCGGTACTGTAAAAGCTTATTTGGGTGTAAAGCAAGTAAAGCTGCAACAGGATGTACAGGTAAACATCCTGCGCCAAATTATGAATCAAGAAAAGCAGTCGGTCCAAGATCTTCTGGAGACTATGCCTCAGACTTCGCCGAATCCTCCTCATCTGGGTAATAATTTGGATCTATATGTTTAATAAACGGCAAGGCGCGCCTGCCGTTTATTATTCACCTCTTTTTCCCCAATTCCTTAAGCCGTTAAACTGTAAAATGTCTTCATTATATTCATACTATTATACCTCGTTGCGGCAAGCAGCCTCACGGCGTTTGCTTATTGATGCGGTAAGTTATCTAGGAATGGGTAAAGGTTTAATTAAGAAATATACTTAAAATTAACTGAAATTTTGTTAACGGAGGTAGAATAAAAATGGTTTCGGGGAAAGAGGTAATTACCGTTAAACAAGAAGTCTGGCTAAAGGTGCCTTATCAGCCGTCCTTTCCAGCCACAATCAATTATGTAGAAGAAGATATCTTCTGGACGAACCTGCCCAGAGGAGAAGGTCAGGTTCTATTATTGCAGGAAAAACAAACTGTTGAAATTGGTTTATCTCTGGCGGAAGGATTTTATAGCGCTGATTCTCATGTCGTAAAAATGGGTGAAGATCATAATAAATTTTATGGTTTCTCCATTCCGGAAAATTTCACGATGGCACAGGAGAGACAATTCCTGCGCGTGCCCTATGCGACAAACGTGTTGTTTGCCGCCGGCGGTCTTGTCGCCCAAACCGCTTTGGTAAATTTTTCGGCTGGCGGCGTAATGGTCTATCTTGTGCCGGAACTTGAGAAAATCCTGGCTTCGGGCAAAGAAATAACCATAAGTTTAAATATTGACAACATTGCTCTTAAACTACCGGTGTATTTTGCATGGAGAAAAAGCTACGACAACATACCGTTTGCCGGATTTGAGTTTCAAAATCTGGATACTCCTATGCAAGATACCATAGCCGACCTGGCTAAAAAATATTCGAAAAACAAATAGTGTTCTGTTCATCAGTTGTAACACTTTTTCCCCGCCTCAGCCAAAAGCCGCGCAGCCATTAGCGCGGCTTTTGTTCTCATCAATTATGGCGCTTTTTCATATTGAAAATTCCCACTCACAATTATATTCATCCGAGTGGTTGTTGTCCGGATGACAGGTAAGGCAACGAGTCTTGATACGGGAGTCAATGGTTTTCGCAAAACTGCTATATTCAAGAATACCCACCGGCTTGCATGGAAATTCCGGCATCTTCTTCCATTTCCTGGTCGCTTGAACCCGGCAGGTGGTCATTCTGAAAATCAATTTATTTTCGCTTAATTCAACAACTTCCTTTTTGTTGAGAAAAGAGTACTGCCTCAATTCCAGGGCTTTTACCAGGGCGGGCAAGCCTCCGTCCGGCGGGATTTTATGTAACTTCATGATCCTGGCGGCTTCTATCTGAGCAAATCTATCCCATGCCCGGGCATCCATTTCAACAGCCTCTTCCATGCCATACTTATTCTCCACACACTGGAACCAAACACCATCGTGCGCCAGCCAGCGTTTGGACATATCCTGCACCAGCGCTATTAATTCTTCTTTGCTAAACGATTCGAGCGTCTTCAAGCCATCCAGTTCCATCGAAAAAAAACCTCCGCTACAATGATCTAATTAATCAATATTATAACATCTGGCTGCCACTATTCAACGTAAAACAAATTTGATTTTCTAAACCTTTGAGTATACAACGCGGCTCATGTTCGGCCCCTATAATTGTTCGAGTTCTATCACCGATAAAAAAATTCCTTTTGCCATAATTAGTCACTTTCGTGTTTCCTGCTAATTATGCAAAAGGAGACAAATAAGGGAGATACGCGAGAAAATTTATTTATTGACAGTCGACACAGACGCCAGCTCACTTGATAACACTATGCGCGCGTCAACTATCGAATAATAATCAGGATAGGCTAATACCGGATTGAAATCCAATTCGCTAATTTCCGGCATTTCTTCGAGCAACTTACCGGCATGAATAATGAGATCCGCTAATGCCACAATGTCGCAGGGTTTATTCCGGCGAACCCCTTGCAGGATCTTAAATACCTTGGTCTCTCTAATCTGTCTCAATGCTTCTCCTCTGTCGAGCCGCGCCAACCTAAAGGATACATCCTGCAGCACTTCAATTAAAGTTCCACCGGCCCCAAACATGACCACCGGCCCGAATTGCGGATCCCTTAAACCGCCTACCGCTACTTCCACACCTTGAGGCATTGACTTTTGTACAAGCACTCCATATATCTCAGCGTCCGGGACCTTGCCACGGACATTTTCAAGCATGGTGCTGTACGCATTTTTAAATTGCTCCTCTGACTGAATACCGGTAACAACACCACCCGCGTCGGTTTTATGAATTACTTGCGGGGAAACCACCTTGACAACCACCGGGAACCCCATGGATCTGGCGGCGTCTATTCCATCTTCTACATTCGCGACAAAATTGAACTGTGGACAAGTTATTCCAAACTCACCGCAAACATAGTACGCTTCCGGTTCTAACAAGTGACTTCTTCCTGTCTTTAAAACATCTTTAACTAACTTTTTATAATCCATAATTTAACCTGCTTTTCCGCCACTCGCTATACCACACCATGTTCGCCATCACTGAAGCCGCTACATCAGGAAATTCCAAAGTAGGTATACCTCCACGCTCAAAAAGACGTCTTAGTTCAGCAACATGAGATCCGAACGTAAAAACGCTGAGCAACGGCTTCCTCTTTTCTTTGGGAAATGAATTATAAGCATTGAGGAAGTGCTCGACAAGTTTCTCATTGCTAAAAAAAGCTGGTGGAGTAATCAAATAGATCAGCCCGTCAACACCTTCATCCGCGAGAATTGTTTTTATAACCTCTTCATGCAGCTCTTCGGTGACGGACGCTGTCATATCCACATAGCCTTGAGGCTCATCAACAACGGCAGTGCGGGCTAGTGTTTCTTTTAAATGATTTTTGGCGTGATCTGACAGACTGGCCATTTCCACTACACCAGTGGCTAACAAAGCGTCTATGCAAATCGTTCCCGGCCCGCCAATAGCTGTGAGAACACATATCCTCTTTCCCCGTGGCAACGGCTGCTTGCCAAGGGCACAAATAGTATAGTAGAATTCCGCGACAGCAACGGTTCGAATGATTCCAGCCTGGCGGAATGCTCCATCATAAATCTTGTCGTTGCCGGCAACCGCTCCCGTGTGACTGCGCACCGCTCCGGATCCAAAGTCTGTTCGCCCACTTTTAAAGGCCACTATCGGTTTCGTTTGCGAAACCTTTTTGGCCACTTCTACAAAGCGTCTACCCTGCCTGATTCCTTCCAGGTACATGGCTATAACCTTGGTGTTTTTGTCTTCGCCAAAAAATTCTACAACCTCATCCATATCCACGTCGGCCATATTACCCACAGTAAGAAATTTACTGAGACCGAAAAGTTCCAGATCTTTTGCCCACATGAGAAACGAGGCGGCGAACGCGCCGCTTTGGGAAACGACAGAAACCTCGCTTTTAAGGTACGGCGGCAAATCAAATATAGTATTAACACCACTGTGTTGATCAGCGATTCCCAGGCAATTTGGTCCAATTACGCGTATACCGCGAGCTTGTAAAGGTTCCAGCATGGCCTTCTCTTTGGCCAGGCCATCCGCCGAACCCCCTTCGCCAAATCCAGCGGAGACAACCACTATACCGGCGACGTCTCCTTTTTCGTCCCACCGGCGGGCAATATCCTGCGCAATCCTAACACATTCATCAGCGCCGACAATCAGTACCACCAAGTCCAGCCGGCCGGGAATATCCAGGATGTTTTTATAGCATTTAAGGCCTTCGATTGTTGATTGTGTGGGATTAACCGGGTATATTAGTCCATCGAAGTCCATTGCTTTTGCGTTCCGGACGATTTGGTTGCCCGGCTTGCCGGGTCTGGGTGACGCCCCGACAATGGCAATGCTCTTGGCGTTGAACACGCCACTCAGACTGCCTTTAGTAACTTGTTTGGTAACTCTCATTATCGTTCCCTCTGATTTTTCGTTATCTAGCAATCCAGTTCGCTAAAAGGCTCAAATTGCAATCCCGGTAACGCCACGTAATAATGAAATAGCATTATAGTTAAATTTCACATAATATTTATACCTGGCAATTACAAGATATTTTAATGCAATTTTCATACCACTAACTGATGCGTTTCCGTTTTATTCTGACTTTTTTTCGCGGTAATTTTTACGTTTTGTAGAAATTATTTTAAAAACGCTTTATCAATAAAGTTAAGATTGACCTGAGATTAAACAAACATATGCCATCACATGTAACTATAAACATTTACGCCTGTATAGTATTAATTCAGGTGTCCGGTAATTATACAGCGTATGATTGTCGGACACCTGCCTAATTCTAAAGCATAAAATAAGTTGCTTTTTTCCAAGTACAATGTTTTTATATCGCCTCTACCTTACATAACAAGGCTTTGAAGTCGGGGTAACCGGTAATTGGATCACGCACTTCCATATCGGTCAGGAGATTAACGTTAGCTTGGGACCACCCGTGTGGAACAGCTACTATTCCCGGCATTAACCTTGGCTGCTCCTTAACCCGCATGTTTATACTGCCATTGCGGGTGGACAGCCGGATCCGTTCCCCGTCCTTTACTCCGTAACGGCTGCAGGTCGACGGGTGGATTTCAGCAAACGGCTCCGGTTCAAGAGTTCTGAGTTTCGGCACATGCCGCATTTGTGTATGCGTAAATGCTTTCCTCCTGGCCCCGCTAATCAATATTAACGGATACTCCTTAGCTAGTTCGGGAGTGCTTACCGGACTCTGCGCCGGCTCCACATATTTCGGCAGCGGATCGTAGCCGGCATCTTCCAGGGTCTTGGAATATATTTCGATCTTGCCGCTGGGCGTGAGGATCTTTTTATTCTTGTACAATCCCACACGCATAGCATGCAATCGCTTAGCACAGTTCTGCTTTCCACTTTACGCCACCCCTTACATTACAGGATCTATACAATAATTGTAAATGAATATAATTCATAAGCCAATTCTTAATTGCATTAAATTCATTAAAGGGAATTTGTAGTGAGGATATGATATAATATACAGAAGCCATCACTAGGAGGAATAACGTTGGATATCGGCAATAAAATAGCCTTTCTTAGAGAGCAAGCGGGATTGACGGGATCAGCCCTTGCTTCAAAGGTCGGTCTTAACCAGTCCCAGATCTGCAAGATCGAGAAAGGTGTCTGCAACCCTTCAATAAGCACCTTGCGCAAAATATGCGACGCCCTTGGTATTTCATTGCCCCAATTTTTTAACGGTGAGAGTCTGGAGGAAATGCCTCTTCATTTGCAGCGTCTGTTAGCGCAAGCCAAGAAACTATCCCCCGAGGAGGTTCAACAGCTCAGCAACCTTCTCGAAGTCATGTTGGCCAAGAAAGAAGTAAAAAAGGAAGATATCTAGTGGCGTGTTGATCATCCGCCAATCTGCGACATCACCCGGTTGTCCTGCCAACCATCAAGCATGTGGTGCCGATCTGCTTTTAAGCTTACCGCTTTCTTGATTAGAACGGCTATTTCTTTGATGCCCGCGCCATTGCGCAATGGAGCCTTTAAGTCTATCTCGCAGCTGTCATACAGGCATGGTCTCAAACTTCCCGTTGAGGTTAGCCGCAGGCGGTTGCAACTGCTGCAAAAATGGTCGCTCATTGATGTGATGAAGCCGACGGTACCCTGGGCGCCTTCAAGCCGGTAGTATTTTGCCGGGCCGCTGCCTGCGGGTATCTTCGCCGGGATCAGTTGCCCCAGCTTATTTTTGATTTTGGAGATGCGCCTTACCAGGTTCTCCAACCCCTTGCGCACAAGAGGTTCCCCCCCGGTCAGGCGCACCTTTTTCACGCCGATTGAAGCAGCCGCCCCAACAACGGTCCCGATTTCTTCAAAGCGCAGGATTTCTTTGTGATCAACAAACTTTACGCCTTCCGGCGGCATGCAGTAAACACAGCGCAAATTGCACCGGTCAATGACGGAAATCCGCAAGTAATTTATCTCCCGCTGGTAGTTGTCCTGCATTACACGATCACCTTCTCGCTTATATGTCAAAATCATTTCTTGTCAACTAGTCGACCATAATGCTTGCAGGTAACCTACCTTCCTCGTCCGCTTCGGAAACAGCCCATCCTAAGCACACGATTCAAACAACCTTTGCGATTTCTTCAAGCTTTTTTGCCGAAGCAGCCAGTTCCAGCAAGCCGGCGGAAATTTCTTCGGTGGCCGCGGACTGTTCCTCGCTCTGAGCCGCGGAATCAACAACTCTTTCAGCCATTTTTGATATGTTATCATTAATCATGGCAAGGATTTCCCTGATTTCCTTGACAGCTTGGGCACTTTTTACCGACAGTTTACGAATCTCCTCGGCTACCACCGAAAAACCCCGGCCGTGATCCCCGGCTCTGGCCGCCTCTATAGCGGCGTTAAGGCCCAAGAGGTTTGAGGTGTCAGCCACCTCATGAATAAAGCCCAAAATCATGTCGGTCTTCTTCACCTGTTCCAACACTTCCTTGCCAAGACTATCAAGCTCTCCTTGATTGCTTGCCAACTGTTGAGCAGAAGAAGCAAGTTCCTCAACCGAAGCGGAAGTCTGTTGCGTTGAAGACGCCACCAACTGGGCCACGTTCTGCAGTTTCTCCTGATTCTTCAAACTGACGCCCAAACCCACCACTCCAACTATATTACCCCTGCTGTCTCTTAACGGCATGGCTCTGGATTTAAAAGAAACACCGTAAACTTCTTTCGGCACAATAGTATCGACGACCTCACCTGTAGTGATGGCTTTATACAAACCACTGCCCTGAACAACTGGTTTTCCGTCAGCATGCAAATTAATATCCTTTCCCGGAAGGTAAAGAATATGTTTCTCCCTATCCGCTATACCAATAGTACAGTCCAGTGGAATCATTTCCTGGATCAGCGGAGCGCTTTTACAAATAGATTGCAATATATCTTCTTCCTTATTAATAACAGAAGTTTCTTCCATAAGGGACAACTTATTAACCTCCTTGCCAAACTCGTGAACAGGTTGACGCACAGTTCTTTGAATTTACAGGCGAGGCTGCAACCTTACGGTTACCCCCTCGCCTGATGTTTAACCTGTGATGCTAATATCTACTTTCGTTTGAACTCCCTGTACCAGTTTCTCTAAATAATCAGTTAGAGAATTTATACAGCCTCAACCTTGCACTGCAGAACCTTGAAGTCGGGGTAACCGGTAACGGGGTCACGTACTTCCATATCGGTCAGCAGGTTGACGTTAGCATCTCCAGCCCAGCCATGCGGCACAGAAACGACGCCCGGCATCAGCCTCGGCTCTTCCTTAACACGCAGTTTGATGCTGCCGTTGCGGGTGGACAGCTTGACGCGCTCACCGTCTTTAACTCCAGCACGGGCGGCGGTCGCCGGGTGCATTTCAACAAACGGCTCCGGCTCAAGGGCCCTGAGATGCGGGACATGCCGCATCTGGGTGTGGGTAAACGCCTGCCGCCGGGCTCCGCTGATCATAATAAGCGGATACTCTTTGGCCAGTTCGGGGGTGCTGATCGGGCTTTGCGCCGGCTCCACGTATTTCGGCAGCGGGTCTAGGCCGGCATCCTCCATGGTCTTGGAATATATTTCAATCTTGCCGCTCGGGGTAAGGATCTTCTTCTTCTCATAGGCGTAGTAGTCCTGCTTGTTAAAATACTTGCCCATTGGATCTGCTTTTAACTCTTCGCCGATACCGCTTGGTGCCAGCAGGTGATCCATCACTTCTTCATCTGTATTCCATGGGAAGTACTCTCCCAGTCCCAGGCGGCGCGCCAGTTGGGTCCAGATCCACCAGTCGGGCTTGGACTCCCCTACCGGTTCGACAACCTTGTGGTGGTACATCGCAAAGGGTTCACCGTGCACTACGCCATGGACGTAGGAAATAGCATCCTTCTCCATGAAGGTGCAGGCAGGTAAAACTAAGTCAGCCATTTCAGCGGTTTCGGTCATGAAGAGGTCGATTGCCATCATGAAGTCCATGGACTTAAAGGCCTCAATGAACTTGTTCGCTTCCGGGAAGGAAACCACCGGGTTGGCTGCGGCGACTATGGCGCCCCGGACTGGATAAGGCTTGCTCTCCAGGGCTGCCTGCGGGAACAGGGTGGCAATGCCGTAAGGAGATACCCGTCCCCAGAAAGAGTAAAACAGCGGGTATTGATCAGCGCCAATCGGCTTGATGTCCATCGGCAGGCGCAGGTCGGTCATGCGAAGGAAGGGAATGGTAACCCAGGTACCCGGCTTATCGACGTTGCCGGTAATAATCTGCAGGATGGACAAGAGCCTAGACAGCTGAAAACCGTTGACGTGCTGGTCCAAGGTATTGATCCCCTGCACGATGCAGGCGGGCTTGGTTTGGGCAAAAATACGGGCTGTCGCCTTGATGTCACTTGCGGACACCCAGGTTATCTCTGACGCCCACTCCGGCGTATACTGCTGGACGTGCGCTTTCAGCTCTTCAAAGCCGATGGTATAGCCTTCGACAAACTCTTTGTCGTAAAGGCCTTCATTAATAATCACGTTGAGCATGGCCAGTCCAAGCGCTCCGTCAGTGCCGGGCCGGATCGCCAGGTGCAGCCCCAGTTCGGCCAACTCGGTCCGCTTGGGGTCAATGGTAATCAGGTCAAGAACTCTCTTTTTTGCTTTATCCCTGATCATTTCAGCCAGTATGCCCTTGGAGCCGTCCGGGTTATGACCCCAGAGAACGATGCAGCGGGCATCGGGCGGGTAGTCCATCGGGTACCGCCCGAAGGTCATCTGACGGGCCATGATCCGGGCGCGGTAACATACGTTTTCCACTGACAGCAGGTTGGGGGTGCCGTAGGCCGACTTGAACCTCTGCGCAAACCCTGCCACTTCAATATTTTCCACGCCCATTGAACCGCAGAAAATAGCCAGTGATTTGGCGCCATACTGCTCTTTGATTTTACCCAGCTTCTCGGCGGCATAGTCCAGCGCTTCTTCCCAGCTAAGCCGCTCCCAGGTGTTGTTCACCCGGCGCATGGGATATTTAATGCGGTCCGGCGAATATACAAATTCAGGGAGATATTCTCCCCGGGGGCAGATATACCCTTTGCTTACCGGGTGCTCAGGCAATCCCTCCACCTTTACCATCTTACCGTCTTCCAGCGTAACTTTAATGCCACAGTCCCAGACACATGACATGCAGTCGCTTATCACAGTTTTTCTTTCCACTTTACTTCCACTCCTTAAAACATCTTATATCAATTTAGCGCACATAAGGAGCGCTTAGGTCGTATACAGGATATTCTTAAATCACCGTCCTGTTCGGTTAAGGCTGGCGCGGGCATTTACGCCCGCGCTCTCAATATCGTATCTTTAGCTTAATCTAGTGCCTATCCAAACCATTAAGTCCTTGCCAACTATTACACTTTGTTTTTCCAAATTAATTAACGCCCTCGATTTTCACTCTCTCACGCAGTTTATACCGTTGGATTTTACCGGTGGCGGTACGCGGCAGTTCCGTAACAAATTTGATCCAGCGCGGGAACTTGTAGTGGGCAATATTCTTGCGCACGAAGTCCTGAATGTCTTTAACAAGCTCAGGAGATCCCTCACAACCCTCTTTAAGAACCACATAAGCCATTGGTTTAACCAACTCATCCGTGTCGGCTGCCGGGACAACACCACACTCAGCCACTGCCGGGTGGTGCAGAATCGCATCTTCGACTTCAATTGGTGATACCCAGATACCGCCGGCTTTCAACATATCATCAGCGCGACCGACACCGAAGTAATAGCCTTCTTCATCTTGATAGAACTTATCTCCGGTAATAAACCACTCGCCAATAAAGCATTCCTTGTTCTTCTGGTGCTTGTTCCAGTAACATTGTGCCGTACCTTCAGCTTTAAGCCACAGGTTGCCGGCTTCTCCCCTGGGCACTTCGTTTCCTTCTTCGTCACACAGCTTGCCCTCATAGCCGGAGAGCAGGTTGCCAAGGCTGCCGGGCTTAACCGAACCAGGCACGCAGGAAAGATAAATCGCTCCCACGTCACTTGAGCCGAGGCCGTCGAGGATTTCAATACCGAACAATTCTTTCCAGCGATCAAATATTACCCTGGGCAGGGCTTCCCCGGCAGAAACACACGCTCTAACCGAAGAAAAGTCATAGTCGACACCCTTAACCCCTTTATCCATGAGAGCCAGCAAGGCCATATAGGAACTCGGCACTCCGTAATAGATGGTGGGCCGGTATTTTCTGACCACTTCGATCAAAGCGTCCGGCTTCGGCATGCCCGGGAACAGGACCACAGCACCGCCGCTTAACAATACGGTATCAAACGAGTTATTGCGGCCATAGGAGAAATACATCTTGGAAAGCGAGAACGAAATGTCATCTGGAGTCGCTTTTACTACTTCATCACAGTGGGCAGTCAAATACATGAGGTCGTGCTGCAGGTGCACAATACCCTTCGGCTGGCCGGTGGTGCCGGAACTGTAAAGCCAAAAACCCGGATCGTCCTTATTGGTGTCAGCGGCTTCCAGGTCAGGGGATGCTTCTTTACAAATCTCACTGAAGCTTAACAGTCCTGGAACCGCATTACCGATTACGATCATGTGCTTCAAATACTTGAATTGATCCTTTACTTCCATAAATAACGGCAGCACGCTCTCGTGAACGATCGCTGCTTTGGCGCGGCTGTCGTTTACGTAGTAAAGATAATCTTGCGCTATAGCCATGGTGCTAAGGAGAACCGGCACTATTCCCGTCCTCATTGTGCCTAGGAAACTATAGAAAAATTCCGGCATATCAGGCATGCAGAGCAACACACGGTTTTCCCTCTCAATACCTAAATTAAGCAGGGCATTACCAAGACGGTTAGCTCTTTCCGCAACTTCGGCGTAGGTGATCTTTTCATCTTCATAGTAAATACAAACATTGTTTCCGCGGCCCTCTTTTAAGTGCCTGTCCATAAGGTAAGTGGTAATGTTAAACTCGGCGGGTATCTCTGGCATACGAAGCATCCTTTTTCCTCCTTTTTAATAAAGTGCTTTATTTATTGTGAATTTGTTCACTATTGATATTGCCAAATTATATTCTAATTTCTTTTATGGAAAATTAATTGACAACCTGCCTGGCGACCCTAGATAATTCATGCCATATTTCTCTAAATATTTCTCCATACCCCCCTCTTTTAAACACACATATAACACCATCACCCCACTTAGCAAGTCAATATAAGGAGCACAGGACGGGATGATTTTATATCCCCGCCCTATGCGCTGCTTCCGTCAGGGCGACTCCAGGTTCAACTTTGACTCGATTAAATTATTCACAGTTCTCAGTTGAATCTTATTCATTGCTATTTTCCCACTTTGTCAAATTACCCCTTATCCCTTACCAGAACGCTTAAGGCCTCTTTTCCAAATAACACAACACAGTTTATTAAAGCAATTTTTATGCCATAAAAACCAGGCCAATTGTTGATTAACATTATCCCTTACCAATTGAACGGCTTGACTCTCAACAGGTTATTAGTGCAATTTTTATGCCATAAACGATCCTTCACTAAATTCCAGAAAATAATTTGCATATAGCTTTTTACTAGCAATAACGCCATGCCGTTCCGAAGAGTGCAGCATCCCTTACGGCTGAAATCTGCAAAAGCATAGCTGAGGCATTTGTCCATTTAACATACGGTGTATAATTATCGGACAAAAAATTTAATGTTTAAGAAGGAATATATCAATCCACGTAGAAGATATATGTAAAACCCCACTTATATGAAGCCCCGCTCATCAATGTGAAAAAAATTCCTCTTTTCCAATAAAGGCTTGGACTTTCGAAGACACAGTTTGCTATCCTGTATGTAAAACTGTTTATTTTTTGTCCTGAAAACATACACTGTATGATTTAAGGACAAACACAATCTAAAGGCGCGAGGTGGTAGCTAAATGCTGGCAAAAGATATTATGGTACCCACCACTGTAAGTCTTGAGCCCCACAGTAAAATGCGTGAAGCTATTAGTATTCTCCGGGACACAAGGCTTGGCGCAATTCCCATAGTTGACTCAAGCAACAGGCTCATAGGGATGTTTACAAGGTCAAATTTATTTGATTGCTTACTAAATGGTGTAAGCATTGACACTGAGTTATCAGGCCATTTCATCACGGACGTTATTTATTTTAAAGAAGATAAGCGGTTTAATAATCTTTCCGAACTTAATCAATGGTTGCGCAAAGTACCTATCGGTCAAACGCCTGTCGTTGATCTTCAGGAACACCCCATAGGTTTCATGACCCGGGATATTATCGTCTGTTTTTTGCTTGACCACATTGAAAAATATTACCGGGATAAGCCCAAAGAGGATTCCCAAAAAATAAACTCTTCACATATAACCAGACATGAAGAACTTTACAAAATAAACGGCACTAAATATAATATAGATTCGATCATTGGCAAGAGCAACGACATGGAGAAACTTAAAAGATTAGCTTTAATGGCGGCACAGACTGCCTCTACTATTCTTATTACCGGAGGTTGCGGGACGGGGAAAGAATTGTTTGCGCAGGCCATTCACAATGCCAGCAGCCGGTGGTATCAACCATTTATTAATATAAACTGCGCGGCCATACCGGCTGAACTAGCCGAATCAGAGCTATTCGGTTATGAAGGAGGAGCTTTTACCGGCGCAAGTAAACATGGTAAGCCGGGTAAGTTTGAATTAGCAGATAGAAGCACTATCTTTTTAGATGAAATTGGAGATATGCCCCTGCCGCTTCAAAGCAAACTGCTACGCATTATTCAAGAAAAAGAGGTTATGCGGGTAGGAGGATTGCATCCTAAAAAAATTGACGTTCGAATCATTGCCGCCACGAATCAAGATCTCCAAAAACTCTATTATGAGGGTAAATTCAGGCAAGATTTATATTATAGATTAAAGGTTATATCGTTAAATATTCCGCCGCTGAGTACTCACTCTGAGGACATTCCCATTTTAGTTAATTATTTTATTGACATATACAGCAAAGCAAACAATAAACAGATTAAAGGCATTTCCAAAGAAGCAATGAATTATTTACTAAGTTATGATTGGCCAGGCAATATTAGAGAATTGGGAAATGTTATAGAGAGGGCTATATTGTTCTGCAAAGAGAAAATAATAAGACTGGAAGATTTGGGCGTTAGTAACAATAATAGTAATATTGAAAGCGGGGCAGATATTTTTTCACTATCGGGTATTGAAAGAGATACCATTCTTAAAGCTTTGCAAGCCACAAATGGGAACAAATCTCAAACAGCAAAAATATTGGGTATCAGCCGGTCAACTTTATATAAAAAGTTGGAGTTACTATGAAGTAACTCCAATGCGGCTCATGTTCATTGAAAAAGGCGTATGGAAAAACCAGACGCCTTTTTCATCACTCATACCTTATTACTATTTTATATTCTAAAGCTTTTTACTTCTTTTGAAACGCCTTTCACTTCCAGAACATGCACAGCACAGGCAATGCAGGGGTCAAAGGCGCGGACTATGCGCACCAACTCAATCGGATTGTCCGGGTCTTTGACCGGGGCGCCTACCAAAGCCTCTTCTATCGGACCGCGTTGCCCCTTGTCATCCCTGGGACCACCATTCCAGGTAGTCGGCACAACTGCCTGGTAATTATCAATCTTGTGGTCTTTAATGGTAATCCAGTGTCCCAGAGCGCCGCGCGGAGCCTCGTGCAATCCTACGCCAGATCCTTCTTTAGGTATGTTAAACGGCGCGAAGGTCGGCTGTCCGGGCACCAGTTGATCCAACCACTCGGGCATGGCGTGGGCAACCTGGGTGGCTTCCAAAGCGCGCGCGAAATGCCGTCCAAGAACCGAAAATCCCTTGTCTCCCAAACCAATAACGTCTTTTTGCTTATTTACAATCTGGCGGGCCAATGGTCCCACCTCATACGGCGTTCCTTCATAACGAGGCGCCTTTAACCAGGAGTACGCGCCCTTCTTTCCGGGAGCCGGTTCGGTTACTCCTTCTCCAGGATATTTTCCAGTTCCATCTTTGAACCAGGAATATTTTACCTCTTCAGTTATTTTAGTCTTGTCAAGCGGTAAAAACTGACCGTTGATATAGCGGCCACGCTTAAACAACTGTTTTTGCCCGTCCGGATCGTCTTCATCGGTCAGTTTGATGCCGCCATAAGCCAGCATGTTTTTACAGCCTGTCCCGATGCTGAACCCGTCATCGCCATAAATCTTCGCCACCGCGAGCACATCCGGGATATACACGTCATCCACAAAAGAGGTTATTTCACGCAGGTACTGTCTGAACTGGGCGATTTTTTCGGCCGTCACGACTTCAGTCACTCCGCCCGCGGTAAACACTGTGACGTGAGGCATTTTTGCCCCAAAGATAGCCAGCATCTCTTGCGCTTTTTTACGGATGTCCAAAGCCTTGATATAATGCTGCACCGCCAGGTCGTTAATATCTTGAGGCAAGCGGTAATCGCCTTCATAACGCGGGATAAAGGGCGCCGTTTCAGGCCCCTTGACATAATCCAAAGCCGCCAGGTGGTAAAAATGCAGCACATGGGATTGCAAATAATTTGCCCCTTGGATTAAATTGCGGACGATCCTGCCGTTTGTCGGCGGCTTCACGCCAAAAGCGTCATCAAGACACAGCATCGAGGCCGTGCCGTGGGCAATCGGACAAACTCCGCAAATCCGCTGCATAATATGACAGGCATCGCGAGGATCGCGCCCTTTTAAAATTAATTCCAAGCCCCTGAATAAAGTCCCGCTTGATTTGGCGTCAATAACTTTTCCGCCATCTACTTCCACTTCAATCTTCAGGTGTCCTTCAATCCGGGTTACCGGATCAATAATAATTTGTTGTGCCACTTTATATTTTTCACCCCTATCAACTAGAATTACTTTAACTAACTAGTTTTCTTCTTTTCCGGAAACTCTATTTTCAGGTTAGGCACAACCGGTGCGTAAGTAACCTTTTCTTTGTTGGTCAGGGGATACACGCCATAGAAAGGCGCGCTTTGGTCAGGAAAAGTAGGTTCTGAACAAGCCTGACAAGGAGCCCCGGCCTTTATGCACCAGTTCACATTATTGTTCCAGCCCCGCTTATAGCAGTCCGAGGTGGCCACAAAACCCTTGCAGCCCAAATAAGCCAGACACCCTTCATCACCAATATACTGGGCGAATTTGCCAACATCAAAATACTGCCGCCGGAAACAATTATCGTGAATCGGTTCAGGATAGAACATCTTGGGGCGCCCAAACTTGTCCAATTCCGGAATTTGGCCGTATTTCAACACGTAAACAACCGTGCCCAGGAAATGGTCGGGATGCATCGGACATAAGGAAAGATTAATGACAGGTTTATCTTTAACCACCTGATTTACACCCACCACCCCGGTAGGATTGGGCGCCGCGGCGGGTATGCCGCCGAACGAGGCGCAATTGCCGGCTGCAATCACGGCGCTGGCTGCCTTGCCAAGGGTAGTCACGGCTGACAGCATGGTTAATTCTTTATTATTTTTTTCCGCGATGGTGCAGTAAGCCCCTTTCTCCTTGGTGGGAATGCCGCCTTCAATTACCAGGATAAACTGATTATTTAATTTTGACGCCGCTTCCTCCAATACTTCCGCGCAAAGATGACCTGACCCGGCCATAACATTAGGATGATACCTTAAGCTGATAACGTCGAGAAGCACCTTTTCAATCGCCGGTTCGACACTGTTTAGCAACGAAATAGAGCACCCCGTGCAACTGGCGCCTTGCAACCAGATTACCGGAGGTTTGCCGTCAGCCGCAAAAGCCAGAGTTTCTTCGAGATCGGGCCCCAGCAAAGTGATTAGACTTGCTCCGGCTGCCGAAGTCATGCAGAGCTTAATAAATTCACGCCGTGTTAAACCCAAATCTTACTCCCTCCTTAATATGGTAATAATAACTCTTAGAAATGGGATTTACGCACCCCCCGCCCAAAGATGGTAATAATGTCTTTATCCAATAGAATATAATAAAAACTTTGCCTTCCTGAAAAAAGGGCAAAGTTCTCGTGCTTATAAATGATCGTCCTTGCTCATTTATAAACATGACATCTAAACTGTGCTCTCCTTTCCACGATGGGAGGCGTACCGGTTTCCCGGTATACCCGCCGGTCAGGCATCCATACCACAGGCTAAGGTCACCTGGCTCGGAGAATAAGCTATAGATTAAGCTGTATTTTTATTTCGATAAAAAAGTTTATTTTCCTTTTTATTTATAAAAAAATTTTATCGCCTGATTAATTTCCTTTTTTATTGAATTTATCAGAGAAGGCAAGGCTTTGTTGACTGCATGGGAAAGTTGATCATTAAATGTAATTTCCCCTGGTTGGATACCGTAAATGATTGTTGGCGGCAACTTTCCCAGCTGATTCGCTATATGTAACACCTCTTGCAGATTCAAATCATGTAAGGAGATAATTTGATCAGAAGAGTCAAAGGCTATTTCCTCAGCAGGTATGCGAAATATAGCGCCCGGCTCCTCACCGGCTTCCAGGCAGTCGATAATAACGGCATAGCCGGCGTCTTCCAGCCAATACAGCAAGTCAATACCCGCCGTCCCGCCGTCCACTATTTTTACGCAGGCGGGGAATGAATCTTTTTTCAGCTCGTTAATCGCGTGAATGCCTGCTCCATCATCACCGAGCAGTAAATTGCCCACACCTATTACAACAACCCTTTTTTCCTCCCCGGGCATAAAACACAACCCTTCCCCATTAACAGATACGCGGCAGGGGCGCGCCCGCCATCATATTTAGCTGTCTGGCGCCTCCCAGCGCGGTCCGCAAATAGACATTTCCTTTTCCAGCCTGAATATCGCCGATCTGGCAGGCATACTCCGCCGACCAATCTTCTCTCAGATATCTCAAGAGCTCACCTGCCTCTTCCGCCGCCACGACTATGAGAAACTTACCCTCGTTAGCCAGGTAGAGGGGATCCAGCCCCAGTAGTTCCGTAATCCCTTTAACACTGTCCTCCACCGGCAAGGCTGCTTCATCCAGCCAGAAATCCACTCCGGAAGACATGGCAATTTCTTTCGCGTTGGTCGCCAGGCCCCCCCTGGTTAAATCGCGCATCAGCTTAATCCCTTTAAACCTTTTAAGAATTTCTGTAGTCATAATGCTTAGAGGGGCGCAGTCGCTGATAATCTGGCTGTCCAGGCCAAGCGCCTCCCGCTGCAGTAAAATAGCTAGGCCGTGATTGCCCAGGCAGCCGTTAACCAGCACCTTGTCGCCGGGCTCCAGTCGCTGGTAGCCCAAGTTAGCCCCGGGCAGCAAGTAACCAACTCCGGTAGTCGTAATATATACCTTGTCCGCCTGACCACGGCCCACGACTTTAGTGTCTCCGGCGATTATTTGCACGCCGGCTACACGGCAGGTGTTCGCCATGGAGGCGATTATTTTCTCCAAATCGGCGAATGGAAAACCTTCTTCAATAACAAAAGATGCAGTCAGGTAAAGCGGTTGCGCCCCGCTTACCGCCAAATCGTTAATTGTGCCGCAAACAGCCAGCTTGCCGATGTCGCCGCCCGGGAAAAAGACCGGATCCACCACAAACGCGTCGGTGCTGATCGCCATCCGTCCCGGCTCCGAGGAAAAAACAGCCGCGTCAGTTAAACTGTCGAGCAAGTCATTTTTGAAATACCGTAAGAAAAAATCCTGCAAGAGTTGATGGGTAAGCAGTCCCCCGTCTCCGTGGGACAGCAAAACGATGTCCTTGTCTTTTTCTTCAGCCATTTCCTCACCCCCCTATATTTCCTCTAGACCCCGTCTTGGACCACTCGTATTGATAATAAGCGGCGCACGCTCCTTCTGTGGAAACCATGCAAGGACCCACCGGCTGTAAAGGAGTGCATTTCCTGGCGAATAACGGGCAGTCGGACGAGACTATTTTCCCCTTCAGGACATCGCCGCAGGCACAGCCCCTGGGCGGCGGGGATTCTGAAACTTCAACCGGGAACTTTACGGCCGCGTCATATAAAGAAAACCTTTCTTGCAGCGCCAGACCGCTTTGCGGAACCATGCCGAAACCGCGCCACTGAACATCTACCGGCTTAAAATATTCTTTCATGATTTCTTTCGCTTTATTATTCCCTTCTTCCCGGACCAAGCGCGGGTAGCCGTTGACAGTTTCAGCCCGGCCGCTCACGATCTGCTTCAGCAACAAATAAGCCGCCTCCATCAGGTCGACCGGCTCAAATCCGGCAACAACAGCCGGCACATTAAACTTGGTTGAGACAAAATCGAAGGCCTTTCTCCCCGTTACCGTACAAACATGCCCCGGCAGAATCAACCCGTCAATTTTTAAT
Organism: Pelotomaculum isophthalicicum JI; assembly: GCF_029478095.1. NCBI lineage: Bacteria > Bacillati > Bacillota > Clostridia > Eubacteriales > Desulfotomaculaceae > Pelotomaculum > Pelotomaculum isophthalicicum. The sequence goes on from NZ_JAKOAV010000030.1 coordinate 33,927, forward strand.
TCCGGATCACTCAGCAAAATTTCCAGAACAGTGGGAACCGTTTTGTGAAACGATAAGACCGAGTAGTTTTTCAGATCCCGGCTTCTAGCCGCGGCAACGCTTAACGCGACGGCGGGCGCGGTAGTTTCGAAGCCGACCCCCAGGAAAACCACTTCATCCCGGGGATGTCCGGCGGCAAAGGTCACCGCCTCCGCCGGCGAATAAAATATTTCCACCCGCGCGCCGCGAGCCCGCTCCTGTTCAAGTGAGGAGTTTGTCCCCGGCACCCGCAGCATGTCCCCGAAAGTGCCGATAACCAGGTCATGTCTGGCGGCGGCAAGGGCGATAACTTTGTCTATGTCTCCCTGATCAGTGACACAAACCGGACAGCCCGGCCCGCTTCTCAGTTCCAGGCTGCCGGCCAGCAAGCTTCTCAAACCGCTCCTGGCAATCGCCATGGTATGCGTGCCGCAAACCTCCATAAATATAGCCGGCCGTCCCAACAGGCGGGCGGCTTCCCGGGCCAGGGGAACCAGCTTGGACAGAATTCTTTTGCCCAGCTCCGGGTCGCGCAGTTTATTGAGCATGCAATATCTCCTCCCATAGCTCCAGGGAGACTCGAGCATCCTCCATGTCGATTTTCCCAATCGCGTAGCCCGCGTGCACCATCAGATAATCCCCCGGAACGAGGTCCTCGTCAATTAAAGCGATACCCACTTTCTTACGCACGCCAAAGCTCTCCACCACCGCCCAACTCTCCGCCTGATTTACTTCCACCACTTTGCCCGGTATGCCTAAACACATCTTTTCCGCCACCTCCAGTGCGCAATCATGGCTTGCCCTAAGGCTATTCCGCCGTCATTGGCCGGCACCTGCCGGTGATACAACACTTCAAACCCGCGAGCGCTGAAATATTGTTTCGCGGTCCGGAACAGATACTGATTTTGCCACGTTCCGCCGCTCAAAGCTACCTTTTTTATGCCGGTAGCGCCGGATACCCGCTCAACCGCCTCACCGACCATACTCACCAGGGTCCGGTGAAACCTGGCGGATATCGACTGCACCGGCACTCCGGCCATTTTATCATCTATTATCGCCGCCAGCATCTGACCCGGCCAAATTATTCCTTCTCTTGTTTCGTAAGGGTAAGTTTGCATATCATCATTACCCGCTGTTTCCTGAATGGCTTCCCCCAACTCCACGGCCGCCTGTCCCTCATAGGTGTTTTCCCGGCATATGCCCAAAAGGGCGGATACGGCGTCAAAAAGCCGGCCGCAACCCGAGGATAGCGGTGAATTAAACCCGCCGGCCACCATTCTTTCAATAACATCAAGATTCTTCTCCGGAAAAATTAAACCGGCGGATCTTTTCCCTTCTTCGCCCAGAAAAGCCAGCAGGTAAGCCACCGCCGTGCGCCAAGGCTGGCGGATGGCCGCTTCGCCGCCGGGCAGGGGGACATAGGCCAAGTGAAACCGGCGTTGAAAATCATCATAGTTCCCGGTTAGAATCTCAAACCCCCACAGGTTGCCGTCCGTACCGTAGCCGGTACCGTCAAGAATCGCCCCGATCACTTCTTCGTTACCCAGGCCGTTTTCAGCCAGGCAACTGGCCAGATGGGCATGGTGGTGCTGCACCTCAAAATAAGCCCGCGCCGGAATTTGGCGGGCCACCCTGGCGGAAGCGTAGCCCGGATGAGCGTCATACGCCACAACTTCGGGGATCGCGTCAGTTAACTTTCGCAAATTGAAAAAGCTGGTTAAAAGATTTTCCTCTCCTTCCAGACTGTCAATCTCCCCAATATACTGGCTCATAAAGGCCTGATTTTTCTTGAGCAGGCAAAAGTTGTTCTTCATCTCCCCGCCGATCCCCAGAATGACCGGCTCATCCTCCCCGCGGGGCACCAGCACAGGATGCGGGACATAGCCCCGGGAGCGGCGGTAGATATGGGGTTCCCCGTCAACAACCTGGATCAGGGAATCATCGCAGCGGTTGACTATTTCCCTGTTGTGCTGGAGGAAGTAATCAGCGATGCCGCCAAGTTCGCCCGCCGCCCGGCTGTTATCTTTAACCAGGGGCAGGTTGCTGTAATTCCCGCTGGTCATTACCAGCATATCTAAAGGCCCGCTAAACAAGAGCAGGTGCAAAGGCGTGTACGGCAACATTACTCCCAAGGTTTTTAAACCGGGCGCGAGTTCTTCCGGCAAGCCCTCATTCAGCCTTGTCTGCAAGTGTTTTCTTAATATGATGATCGGCGCCAGGGGGGAAATTAATAATTCTTTCTCCTTTTCCCCGGCCACGCAGTACTTTTGAACGGTCTCCAGGTCCCGGCACATCACGGCAAAAGGCTTGGCGTCCCTCCCTTTGCGCCGGCGCAAAGCCTTCACAGCCTCTTTGTTCTTCGCGTCACAGGTCAGGTGATAGCCGCCGAGTCCCTTTAAAGCAAGAATTTTTCCATCTTGCAAGATGTTCCAGCAGGTTTCCAGCCAGTTTTCCTTCCCGGCCACATTTCTCCCGGCACTGTCAAGCACTTCCACATGCGGCCCGCAAACCGGGCAGGCTGTCGGCTGCGCGTGAAACCTTCGGTCCGCCGGGTCATGATACTCCCGGGCGCACTGGTCGCACATACAGAAAGAAGCCATGGAAGTTTTCGGCCGGTCATAGGGGATCTCATTAATAATAGTAAAGCGCGGGCCGCAATTTGTACAGTTGGTAAATGGATACTGATAATGCCGGTCTTTCCTGTCAATAATCTCTTTGGCGCAATCCGCGCATATGGCCACATCCGGAGGTACTAGCGCTTCTTTTTCATCACCCGGGTCGCTGGCTAAAATAACAAAAGAAGTATAGCCGGCCGGCGGCATCTTGCTTAACTGGTAGTCGCTGATTCTGGAAAGTTGAGGCGGGTTGTTTTTTAATTCACTTAAGAAACCGGCGACGTTGTTTTCTTCAGCCTCCGCCTCGATCACCACTCCCCGGCTGGAATTTAACACGCTGCCTTTGACCCCCCAGACTTGCGCGAGGTTATAAACAAAGGGGCGGAAACCCACCCCTTGCACAACGCCTTTGATCACGATACGGTAGCGTGAAACGGTCTTGCCACCCGGTTGAACCTGTCGTGTCACTGCCGCCAATCCTCCAAATCTACCCGAAAAGCATAATTTCCCAAACAATAAGATAGTATGTTGCGCTAGTAAAGTAAGCGCCATGCCATATTGAGCAAACTTATACTTTTAGGATTATTAATGATGTTCAGCTCGGTTCAATATTTATTGGATCAAGTCAGCTTTCACTATTCTTTCCAACTTAGCGGCAAAATCCGTTTTTAGCAATTCACGCGGGTCTCCAAGAGCATCTTCGAGGTTATCATCAAACAATATTGAGCCGAGAAAGGGAACCTTGCAGCTACTCAACTCTTCCTTTACGGTAGAGTGTTCTTTTCGCCGCATGTTTTCAAGCACACCGGCGACAGGGACCCCAAGCTCTTTTAATACCTGCAGCTCTTTTTTCGCCACTGCCAAGGCTACCCGCGACTGGGTGGTGACAACAAGAAACTCTACTCTTTTAATCAAACGAATAATGTCCAGGGCCGGATCACCAGTACCGGGCGGCATGTCGATTATTAAAAAATCCAATTCATTCCACCTGGTTATCGCGAGCATTTCAATAATCGCGTTGGAAACCTCGCCACCCCGCAATGGGACAGGATTATAGCCGGCAAAATAAGTGATCGACATAAACCTGACGCCTAGAACTTCCGGCGGGATAATTCCTTTGTCCTCTTCCGGAAAAACTCCTTCAATGCCCAGGATCACATGGTCGGAAGGCCCGCAGAAATCCAAATCCAGCAGGCCGGTCCGAAAACCCTGTTTTGTTAAGATCAACGCCAGGGTGGAAGCAGTCAAGCTCTTGCCGATACCCCCCTTGCCTCCTGATACGGCAATTATTCTTTGGACATTTTCAAACCTTTTATCGATGATGTTTAGCCTGGGGTCCATTACCTCTCCCCTTTGATATAATCTATCCAAACCCCGCGCCCCTTGGCAATTTCAAAATCAGGACTGCCGCAGCGGGGGCACCTTATATAAATATGCGCAACTTCCGGGATAAAGTGGATTGCCTCCGATTCCTCTTCCGGCAACTTGCCGGCGGCCTCCCGAAAATTCCACTCATTCCGGCAAACTTTGCATTTTAAAGTACTCTCATCTATTTCAATATCTATCCTGTTCATATCCAGCGGTATGCTGGACAATGGCAGGACATTTTCCAGGGCAAACTTAAATATATCCAGATCTATCTGCTGCAATTCACCCACTTTGACTTTGACCATGGTTATATCTTTAAGCCTTTCTTTATCAGCCTCTTCATTAACAGTAAATACTATTGATTCCGCCAGCGCCCATTCATGCACTTTAACACACCCTTGTAATTGCGTTTACGTTAAATCATATTATAACCTGTAGGGCTGTATCCGTAAAGGATACAGCCCTTTTTCCCAAAAAAACTATTACTTGCCCAGATCCTGTTCATTTTTCCCCGCGTCAGGGAAGAACAACGGCTCACCGTATTTATCTTTGCCAAACTCCCCGATTAGTTTTTGGGTATCCGGATTAATCATAAAATCAACAAACGCCTTAGCGCCGTCTTTATTAACCTTGCTGAATTTCTCCGGATTGACCTGCATTACATGGTAAATATTCAGGAGCGACTTGTCGCCCTGCGCCAGTATATCCAGTTTGAGATTCTTTTGTTGCGCCAGGTAAGTTCCTCTGTCAGTCAAGGTATACCCCTGTTTCTCATTGGCGATGTTTAAAGTCGCGCCCATACCTGTGCCGCTCTGCTGATACCAGCTGCCTTCCGGCTTAATTCCGGTGCTAGTCCAAATTTCTTTTTCTTTCTTGTTGGTTCCCGAATCATCGCCGCGGGATACAAAGATGCTCTTTGTACCGGCTATTTTTTTGAATGCATCGACGGCATTGCTTCCTTTAATGCCTGCCGGGTCGCCGGCGGGACCGACGATGATAAAGTCGTTGTGCATGACCAGTTTGTAGTTTATACCCACACCACTGTCAACAAGTTTCACTTCATCTTTCGGCGCGTGGACCAGAAGAACATCTGCTTCCCCTTTTTCACCCATAGTCAGAGCCTGTCCGGTTCCGACAGCAATAGTCTTTACCTTATACCCGGTTTTCTGCTCGAACACCGGAACTAACGTGTCAAGCAGCCCGGTATCCTGAGTGCTGGTTGTGGTGGCTAAAATCATATCTTTATTTTGAACCTGCGCGGCTTGTTGTTGTGCCGGTTGGCTGCCGCATCCCTGCAATACACCCAAAACAAAAATTAAAAGCATTACCAGCAACGGAGCAACAAATTTTTTTGTCTTCACACAAATCTCCCCTTTTAATTATTAATTTTGCTAAGGTTTATTCCGCGACTGCGATATTCCGCCCTCCCTTCACTCAAATTCGAAAAAAAGCTTGACCATTCTACACAACATACGAGCGTAAAAACCATGATTTTAAAAAAATAAAACTTTGTCCCATGTTGAAGGAACAAAGCGGAAATAAATAGAGCCCTCTTCTCCTTTCCACAATGGGAGGTGCATTCGTTTCCAAACGCGCCCTGACGGCCAGGCACCCATACTTGGGCTTAGGTTGTCTGGCTCGGAGATATTTTTTTAAAAACAAATAAGTTAATTCGCCCATTATTGCCAGATTCCTGCTACAAACTGTTAATACATATTAACAAATTAAATCATCGCAACATAAACATACATTGTAGGATGAAATATCCATGGAAAGGAGTGAATTCAAAATTGTTAGAGAGACTTCAAGCCAATAAAGGCAAAAAAATTGTTCTTGAACTATCCAACGGAAGAATACTTAATGGCACTGTAATAGCAACCGACCAGAAATGTGTACGTCTTGAAACCGATAGTGGCGTTGGGACCATCCCTGTTGATAGAGTCCAAATTATCTGGGAACCGGTAAAACGTTCTCTGACCGAAGAAAATATGGAGGTATTGGCACAAAAGTTTCGGGATAGCTATAATGATCCCATGGGGCAACAGGGAAGCGATCCACAAGCAGAAATTGCCTGTACCGGCTTTCCGGCTTTCACCTGCAGTCAGAGTTATATCTGCAGGCCACCGGATCTCTGTTCGTTTTCATTTGCCTGTCCGGGTAGATACGTTCCCGGTCCCCCCTCAACTGGCGGTGGATGCCCGATATTCCTCTGCGGCCCATTTCAGTTCGGGCAGCCTTGCGGACCTTTCCAATTCGGCTGCAGACCATTCACATTCGCATGCGGACCCTTCCAGTTCGGGCAACCTTGCAGACCATTCACATTCGCATGCGGACCCTTCCAATTCGGCGGTTCACAGTGCGGCACACTAGGCGGCTTCGCCTGCCCGGGTCAGCAGTTTATTGGTTTAGTGGGATCTCCAGGAGACGCGGGAGCACCGGTGAAGCCACCAGGCATGGTATCCGAAATAGCTCAGGAGACCCATATGCCACCTATGGATTTCTAAATTTAGTTCTATTGTTTATTAAAGAGCCTCCGGGCTCTTTTTATATTAAGCTGCTATTTAATGCTAAAAATAATCCCCTAGTGTTTCAGTTCAGTCAGCTCGCTCCGGTCGATGGCACGGGGCGGTTCTTCAAACCAACCGTTTTCTATCATGATATTCAAACTGTCCTCGGCAAAACTAGCTGCTTCTGCAATAATACGGGTGTATTTTGCGGCAAGGTCATGTCTCATACTTCCGCCATTGATGAGGCATAATTCCCGTATCAGAATATTTTCTTTCTTTAAGGTTGAGCCAAATGATTCAATAAATTTGTCAGCCATATTAATACCGCGGACCATAATGGAACGCACCTTCTCCGAACTGGCTACCTGTTTAAAACCTGTCAGCAAGTACTTGCCTATGATATTATTAAACAGATTAAAGTAGAGGTGTTCTACTTCCCGCGCCAGTAGAGGACGACGTTCTCCCAAAAAACCGGTTAAGAATGACTGATTTTTTACAAAATCTTTTACGCTTGCGGTAATTATATAAGGTAGCCGGATGGCGAGACCTTTAGCCAACATTATATCCGTGCATTTATCCCAGTAGCGCATGGTTGAAATACAGCACTGGTGATAAAAGGCGCGGATGGCAGGCCGGGTGGACGCGGTAAGAGCTATACAATGATACTTTTTTAATTTACAATATTTTTAGTATGTCATACTTACATTATGTTTATTTAATAAAATCACGAAATTCAGCTAATGGCTGGAATTCCTGCATTTAGGCGCGTTATATACCCGGGTCTTTGACACTTGCGACCTATATAGAAATCTCTACAAGCCTTGAAAATAGGGCTTTTTTTATTGGAAAAATGTCAAATTCCCTCCGATAAATAGTGCGTAATTTTGCGTAATGTGTTATAAT